>DATAHC010000411.1:0-7912 GCA_036263415.1 Flavisolibacter sp. | reverse complement strand
ACTATTTCGTCAACTGCCCTTTTATCGGTAGCGCCTGCGGACGCACTATGCCTTTTTTCATCTGTCATGCCAATCGTTTTTTAAGGGTGAAGGAGGATGGCGGGCAGCAGTATGTTGCCACTACAAAATTATTTCATTCAACGGCGCCAGTAAATTAGAAAGCCATTAAAAAGGGAATCCCAGGACCATCGCCCGGCTTCAGCTGATTAAAATCAGATTAGAATTTCAAAGGAATGCCGATGCCGGTCAGGGCGCGGTACCTTTGCAGGCATTTCAACTCCACACCAGGCCGGAAGGGCCAAGAAGGAACCGTACTCCTAAATTTGCACGATATATGAAGAACCACTGGAAGAATAAATGGCAGTCGATAGTAGCTGTATATACAGACAGGATCTTTTCCAATGGATTGAAAGTAAGTGTGCAGCAGGCCCTGCCGTTTTGGGTGGCCTCCCTTTTCACCGGCCTGATCGCGGTGGGCTATACCAAACTGTTCTCTTTGGCTGAATACAGCCTGCATCATCTTCTAAGGTCCCATTACTGGCTCATCTTCCTGATGGCGCCGATCTGCTTTGTAGCAGCCTGGGCTGTAGTTCAATACTTCGCGCCCGGTGCACGTGGCAGTGGCATACCGCAGGTAATGGCGGCCATCGATCTGGCCACGCCGAAACACGAGCATGCCATAAAAAAATTACTCAGCTTACGTATCATCCTTACCAAGATCGCATCAAGCCTCCTGATGGTATTGGGAGGAGGTGCCATAGGAAGGGAAGGCCCTACGATCCAGATCGCCGGTTCCGTATTTCGCCTGGTGAACCAATGGATCCCGGCTACCTGGGCAAAATTATCCCGCCAAAGCTTTATCCTCACCGGTGCCGCGGCCGGACTGGCAGCAGCCTTCAACACACCGTTGGGCGGAGTGGTATTTGCTATGGAGGAGCTGGCACGCATCCATATCCGTTTCTTCAGAACGGCGCTGTTCTCGGCAGTGATCATTGCAGGACTCACCGCACAGGGTTTACTGGGCCCTTACCTCTACCTCGGATACCCCAATGTGCAGGGTCTCGCTTTTCCCATATTCCTTGGCGTTATAGTCACAGCCATTGCTACCGGCTTCCTGGGTAGCCTGATGGGCGCAGGGATCCTGCGCATCATGAAATGGAAGAGCCGGTTTCCTAAAGGCAGGATGATCTTTTTCGTGATCGGTGCAGGGTTAGTGGTCGCCGGACTGGCCTACTGGCTGAATCCGGACGTATTGGGTTCCGGCAAGGACCTGATGAACCAGACTCTGTTTACCACTGATAAAGAGGTATCCCCTTCTACGGTATTACTGCGCATCATCGGGCCGATCATTGCCTTCAATACCGGTGCTGCGGGAGGTGTCTTTGCTCCTTCCCTGGCAGCCGGCGCTTCTGTCGGAGCCCTGGTGGCCTCTACTTTTCAGGCAACGGAAGCCAGCGCCAATATCCTCATACTAAGTGGCATGGTGGGCTTTCTCACCGGCATCACCCGCACCCCTTTCACCTCGGCCATCCTGGTGCTGGAAATGACCGACCGCCACAGTGTGATCTTTCATTTGCTGGTGGCTGCACTGATCTCCAACCTGGCCGCCTTGCTGGTGGATAAACACTCTTTCTACGAGAAGCTCAAGAAAGGATATGTGGAAGAAGTGTTGCAGGAAGAAACGAAAGGAGCTTCCTGATTGGATCATGACTTAGCTTCCTGAGGTGCTATATAAAGCTCCTGCACCAGCGTCATTACAATAAGCATTAAGGGTGTTGCCAGCACCAGGCCCCAGCCGCCTGTTAAAGGAGCCATCAGCATTTGAGCGATGATGATGAGGGCAGGCGGAATGCTCACCAGTTTTTTCTGCACCATGGGCGTAATAAAATTGCTCTCTGCCACCTGAACCAGGATATACAGTCCGGCTACCCAGGCAGCGGTAGAAGGGCCCTGCATCAAGGCTACCAGCAAAGCAGGGATCAGCGCGATCAAGGGACCGAAATTCGGTATGAAATTCAACAGGCCTGCCAGCAGGGCCAGCACCAGCCACATAGGCATCTTCATTAAAGACAATCCGATCGCCGTCAGGATCATTACCACGAGCATAGCGAATAATTTCCCCTTCAGCCACTTCTTCAGGTTCGTACCCGTCTTTTGCAGAAGCTCATCGGCCTTTGTTCTGTTCTTTTGAGGCACCAGCTTCACCATGCCTTTTTTATAAAGTCCGGGCGCAACCGTAAAAAATATACCCAGGAAGAGCACCACATACAGGTCGCCCAGCACACCAAATGTACTTCTGAACATGGTTGCCATCAGGGATTGTGCCTTTTGCTGCGCTTTGGGAGAACTGATCTTCTCTACTACCATACTTCCAAAGGAGGAAGAACTTAGCTGGTGCTTTGCGTTCTCAATGGTGCGGGGAAGTGTGTCGCGCAATTGGGTTGCCTGCTCCTGCACCTTTGTGCCGATAAGCCATCCGGTCAGCACCAGCAGTAAAAGGGTACTGGTTACCGATAACGCCAGGCAGGCTCCGTGGCTCCAGGATGTTTTTTGCTGAATCAGTCCGCTGAGCCCTGTGAAGTATATGGCTATGAGAGCGCCCGCCAGCACCAGCAGCCAAACGCTGAAGGTGGCTTTTATCAACAGCACCAGGATCACGATCAGCGCCAGGATACCTCCTGCTATCCAAACTTTAAGCACATATCCGGATGTCTCTTTATTCGTCATCATATTGATTTACTGGATTCCTGAAGGTGGTCCTCCGGATTCCTTTTCCGAGTTGTTTTTAATTCCCGTTCCAGGAAATAGTTCAATGCGGTTCGCAATGTGGCAATGGCCGCCAGCTTTCCGATATCATCCCAGGTAGGGGCTATGGCGGTGGCCAGGATGTCTGCAGCCAGCAATAGCTCAAGCGCTACCGTCAGTGCACTCCCGAATTGTATGCGAACGTTCTGGTTCTCCTCTTCGATATGAGGCTTTGTAAAATTGGTAATGTACCGGAATAAAAAACGGATCAGTGCCACCGTAATAACAATGGCTGCCATGATCTCAACAAAGCTGCTCAGGTGCCGGGTAATCCATTCTGCCCAATCTTTCATGGTAAACTATTTTTAGAGGTAGTTCACTGCTGGTGGCGGCCTTTGGAAGAACATCCGTAACAATGCCACAACGCATATTCCGCATTAGAATGCTATTAGAAATTGATTCAGGCGGCTGGTCAGGCCCATCGGTTTTTACATATGATCGACACTGGAATACCAATTGCAATAATAGAAGCATGTCATATCAGCCTATTGAAAATTACGGGATCATCGGCGACCTGAACACCATTGCCTTGGTCGGACTGAACGGCTCCATCGATTATATGTGCTTTCCCAATTTCGATTCACCCTCCCTATTTGCCGCACTTCTCGATGAACATAAAGGCGGCCGCTTTCAGATCATTCCGGCTTTTTCCGAAATGAAGACCAAGCAGATCTATGTACCGGATACCAATGTATTGCTCACACGCTTCCTCTCACGTGACGGCGTAGGCGAAATCACCGACTTCATGCCGGTAGAGGAATTGTACAACGGGAAAGAGCTGATCCGGCGCGTGACTACCGTAAGAGGTGAGGTTACCTATAACCTTACCTGTGAGCCGCGTTTCGATTATGCCAGGGCCTCGCACAAGGTCGAGCTGCTATCCGATAAGGAAGCGCTGTTCACCAGCAACGGCGATGATCATACCCTGCTTCGCCTGGTCAGTTCCGTTCCCTTGAAAGTGACGGAAGGATCCATACAGGCACAATTCACCCTCAAGGCCAATGAAACGGCTGATTTTATGCTGGAGCATGTGGACCATGCCGTACCTAAGGGAGAGAACCTGCAGGCATTTATTACAGAAAGTCTTTTTCACACTATCAACTACTGGAAGGAATGGGTGGCGCAATCGAGCTATAAAGGCCGCTGGATGGAGATCGTGAATCGTTCGGCCCTGGTACTGAAGCTGCTCACCTCCTATAAATTCGGCTCTATCGTGGCGGCTCCTACCTTCAGCCTGCCGGAAAGCATCGGCAATCAGCGCAACTGGGACTATCGTTTCACCTGGATCCGCGATGCCTCCTTTACCGTTTACTCCTTACTGAAACTGGGCTACACCAAAGAAGCTGGTGCTTTTATGGCCTGGGTGGAGAAACTCTGCAGCGACATCAAAGAGCACAACCGGCTCGGCATCATGTACAGTATTGACGGAAAGCCGGCTGCCCCAGAAACTATACTGGACCTGGAAGGGTACCGCCAGTCAGCACCCGTGCGCATTGGCAATAATGCCTATAACCAGCTGCAGCTGGACATCTACGGCGAGCTGATGGATTCAGTGTACCTGTACAACAAATATGGTGATCCCATCTCCTACGATTTCTGGAAAGACCTGGAACAGCAGATCAACTGGCTGGCGGCTAACTGGCAGCAGCCGGATGAAGGTATCTGGGAGGTGCGAGGCGGCAAGCAGCAGTTTCTCTATTCCCGCTTTATGAGCTGGGTAGCCATTGACCGGGCCATCAAACTGGCGGAGAGCCGCTCCTTTCCCCTGCAGCCACATTGGAAAGGCGAAAGGGATGCTATACATGACAGCATTTACAAAGACTTCTGGAATGAGGAACTGCAGGCCTTCATGCAATATCCGGGTTCAGCAACGGTAGATGCCTCTGCCCTGCTGATGCCGCTGGCCCGCTTCATCAGTCCGAAAGATCCCCGGTGGCTGTCTACCCTCAAACGTATTGAAAACGAACTCGTTTCCGATTCCCTGGTCTACCGCTACCGCACCGATGCGGCGGCACCGGATGGCTTGATGAGTCATGAAGGCACGTTCTCCATGTGTACCTTCTGGTATGTGGAATGCCTGTCCCGCTCCGGCCAATTGGACAAAGCACGTTTCTATTTCGAGAAAATGCTGGGCTATGCCAACCACCTGGGCTTGTTTGCCGAACAACTGGGCTTTGAGGGCGAGCACCTGGGCAACTTTCCGCAGGCCTTCACCCACCTGGGCCTCATCAGCGCAGCCTACAATCTGGACCGTCAGCTGAATGATAAGCGGAACAGGGATACCACCTATGATCTGTAATAACAGGTAGGCCTGACCTGATCATCAGGCAGCCATCTTACGGCATTCTTCAGCACAGGCACGGCAGGCAGCAGCGCATTCCTGGCAATGTTCCGTTTTGTGCTTACCGCACTCCGCACCACAGGCTTCGCAAGCTGCTGCGCAAAGTCTGCACAGTTCCTTAGCCTGTTCACTTCCCAGGCTCATGAGCTGGGCAGCCGCATAACAAAGCGCCGCACATTCCATATCCAGCTGAATGCAGCGGGCCATCATTTTCACATCTTCTTCCTGCGTGCAGGATGAGGCACAATGATTACAAATTGCCGCGCAACGCAGGCAGGCCTCGATGCAACTCTTATATTCATGATATCCTTTCATAACACTGATTTTTCATAACCCGCAGCAAAAGCAGCGCCATGAAGAAACAAACAGATTAGAATCGCATTAAAGATCAATCTGATTCTTCTTTCAATGATTGCATATCGATCACATAGCGGAAGCGAACCTCTCCTTTCATCATCTTTTTGAAGGCATCATTGATCTGTCCGATAGGGATCAATTCAACCTCGGGCTCAATGCCATGCTGTGCACAGAAGTCGAGCACCTCCTGGGTTTCTTCGATGCCCCCTATGATCGATCCGGCAATCGTGCGCCGGTACATAGCCACATTCATATTGATGGTAGGCTTTTTATAAGGTCCCAGCAGACCTACCGTAACCAGCGAACCATCACGCTTCAGCATATCGATGTACAAATTGATATCGAAAGGATCGGGGATGGTAATCAGCATGAAATCAAAAGTCAGCTCGGCCTTTTTTACCTGTTCCTCGTCCTCGGAAATCAGTACCTGATCAGCACCGAGTGCTTCCGCTGCTTCCGTTTTCTCTTTAGAAGTAGTGATGGCCGTTACGGTAGCGCCCAGTGCCTTTGCTATTTTCACAGCCATATGTCCCAATCCTCCTATCCCTACCACGGCCACCTTATCGCCCTTCTTTACATTCCAGTGCTTCATGGGAGAATAGGTTGTAATGCCGGCGCATAAAATCGGGGCCGCCTTTTTGATATCCAACCCTTCTGGTATTTTCAAAACGAATGATTCTTTCACCACTACATTAATGGAATACCCGCCGAAGGTGTTGGTGCCGTCAGGCTTCATGGGGCCATTATAGGTAGCGGTCCAGCCTTTAGGGCCTTCGCAATACTGCTCCAGACCCTCCTGGCAGGAGTGGCAGCTTCCACAGGAATCGATCATGCAACCCACTCCAACGATATCCCCCACCCTGTATTTGGTTACACCGCTTCCCGCCTGAGCGATGCGCCCGATAATTTCATGTCCGGGTATACAGGGATATACGGTATTATCCCAGTCGTTCTTTACCTGGTGCAGGTCGGAATGACAAACACCGCAGTACAGAATATCGATCAATACTTCATCCCGTTCCGGTGCCTTTCGCTCAAAATCCATTCGCTTAAGGGTAGTGAAGGTGGAATTCTTCACACCATATCCCTTGCTTTTTATTGTCGCCATACTATGTATTTAGATTGTTTTGATTTCGACTTCCTTACTTTGTTAAGGCCTCTTCATAACCCAGGGAAAATCATTCCCTTGTCCGATTATGTCATTTTAGCTCCTGATTACCTGATGAGCTCTACATTTTGTTTCATTACAGGAGGTAATGTTTCAACAGTTTGCCGGTGGTACGATGTCGGACGTCAGTTTTCTGTCGTGCTGCTTTACCACGGAGGCACTGGGGCACAGAGGTAGACGGCTTCGCCGTTTAGGTTTCGCGCGGAGGCGCAGCGAACGCGGAGAGATGACTTCGCCATCTGATTATTTCGCCCAGAGCTAAGGAGCAAAGGAGGAACACATCTTTACAGGCATCCTGCATTCTTTTATTTCTGCTGGCGTAACGAGCTGCAGGGCTAAGAGTATAAAAGTGAAGAAAGAGAAAAGGAGGGCTGCTGCGCAGCGTAGCACTTTCCCGCGATGGTTCCTTCATTCATAGGGCTGGACCTAAGAGGGAGAAGGAGGAGAATAAGAGGAGCCTTTGATTTTGCCTTTCTGTGTCATCCCGACTTCATCTCTGTCATCCCGACGAAGGAGGAATATTATACCTCCAACCTATCATAGCGCAAGACAGCACCTACATACTGAACGTCATTGCGAGGAGGAACGACGGGCGCCATCCCCTGCACCTCCAGACTGCCTTTTACCTTCTTCATTTCACTTCTTTTTGCCTCACTTTCTACTAGGAAAGGGCTTCGTGATTTCGTATCTTTATAGGGATGTTATTACAGCGTTTTACCATATCATTTTCTTTCCTTTCTTTCCCTACTGGAATATACCCAGAGACTACAGGGAAACAACGGGGTAACAACGCAGTAACTACGGGTAAAGGCTGCTTTGGCCTCCCTTCTCGCTCCTTACTTCCATAGGACTTCCATTAGACCTCCATTAGGCTGCCCCGGACCCTCCCAGAAGGAGGTAGGGAACTCCCATGCCTTAGGGTGGGATTAGCCATTGGATTTTCCTGAAGTAAACTAGATTAATCAATAGATGGTCTGTATTGTAGGGTGAAAAGGCGGTGGGAGAAGCTATAGGAGATTTATATTTCTTGCTTATCTATCCAGTGGTTGACAATTGGCTAGTTCCCACAAGCTCATCTTTGCTAAAGGGGTTAGGAACACTTTCTATACCGTTCCATTCCTCTTATTCTTTACCAATTTAAACAGTAAATAACTATGGCACGGCAAGCAGGACTAATGAACATCAAAGGCACGATTGAAGACTTTACTTTTTATCAGATGAAAGGGAACTGGTATGTACGT
>DATAHC010000410.1:0-3676 GCA_036263415.1 Flavisolibacter sp. | reverse complement strand
GGCAGCATGGTGTAGAACATGATATAGGCCGGCAGCAACCAGAAATATACCAGCGCATGCCCAAAGAACCAGAACAGCGTGCGGGCCAGCGTAACATTAACGGTAGCTTTCCAGCCCATAGCCCATGGAAGCAACAGTACCAGAACTTCATAGGCTACCGCAAGTGTGCACACGAACCAGATGATGAAATTCACCAGCGTACCCAGTACGGCAAGCGGCGTTTTTACATCCGGATGTTGCCGCTTCCATTGGCGGTACATCACTGCCCAGTTGAACAGCGGGGTCCAGGAGCCGACGATCAGCAATGCAGCGCCCAGATAAAACAGGGGATGGGCTTTTAAAGGCGGATAAAAGGTATAAAGAACAGAAGCTTTACCTGCCAGCATGGCCCATGCAGCCATCAGCGTACCTACGGTCATCAGCCAGAAGCTCAGCCAGGCTACCCGCTTATCGGGTTCGCGCTTAAAGTAAAAAGCCATAGTGGCATGCCCAAAGGCTACCGCAAAAAAGGAGGTCAGTACCACGGCATTGATCACTCCGTGCAGGGTTAATCCCTGATAATAATCCAGGTGCGCCATTTTCGATTCATGGATCGCGCCGGAACGGTAGATGGTCTGCATGAGACCATGATAGATACCAATGGATAATAGGGTAATGGGAATACCGAGTTCCCAATAAATTAATCTCTTGAACGATTTGGATACTTGCATAAACTGGGTATTCTTATTTGAAGGAAGGATCGTTTACAATAACCTGGGCCTGCATAGCCTGATGACCAACACCGCAGTATTCATGGCAGGTGATCTTATAGATACCCGGTTTGTCAAACTTTACAGTGGTTTTGTTGATATTGCCATACACCGCCATCAGGTTAACATTCTTGTCGGCTATATTAAAGCCGTGCACCACATCTTTTGAGGTAATGAAGAAATCGACCTCACTACCGACAGGAATGTAAATTTCAGCCGGCTGAAACTGCCACATCTGGGCGACTCCATACACCTGGTACGTCTTGTCATCCAGTTTCGCCACTTTCGGTTCCAGGTAGGCCTTGTCAAAAGGCAGGCACTCGGGAAGATCGTTGTTGCGGCCGCGCGCATAAAGAATGGAAAAGATGAAAAGCGCCAGGACGGCACCGGTGATGTACAGCACTTTTCTTTCAAACGGGTCAATGGTAGCCATATCAGTAGTTTAAATTCTTTCAAGCATGAGGAAGTAAATGCCGAACCAGATGATCAATCCGATAAAAACGAGTAATAAGAAAAAGGCAATGGCCCCTTTGGGGCGAAAGGTCCGGTCGAACATTTCTTCGGTTTCTGCTGGCGATGTTTTGGTGGAATCCATAAATAGATTTGAAGTGGCAAAACTATCCGGCATCGCCTCCAACGAAGCTGACCAGGGTAATTGTGCAACCTGATTTTTATCATGTCCGGATGTTTTTCCGCAGGATACATTTGCGAGAGCTGCTTTGCAAGGGCGGCTATTTCATATTAAGACAGATTCTCCTTCATCAACCATTGCCCAGATCGTCAAGGAAAACTATCTGGCTGCCGATGTGTTTCAGCGAAATGGACTCAGCTATTGTTGCGGCGGACATGTGGACCTGGCAACCGCGTGCGCAGCCAGAGGTCTTGATCATAAAGCCATCCGCAGCCAGTTACAGGCAACTACCAAACCTGTAACGCTGCCAGCCCGGCTCGATCTTGCCCGCTGGCCGGTATCTTTTGTGATCGATTATATGGTTCATGTGCCGCATGCTTACCTGAAATCATTTCTTCCCGAATTCTTGAAAAATTGGAGCGCGTTTGTAACAGGGCACCAGAAAAAGTTTTCCGGACTGGAATCCCTGGAACAGTTGATCAGGAAGGTAGAAGCCCACGTATCGGATCTTTTAGCGTGGGAAACACAGCGGTTCTTTTTGGAATGGCTGGATATACTGGAGGCCCCTGCAGAAAGCAGGCTGTCTCTGTTAAAGGAAGCCGATAGCCGGCATCAGCTAATCGAAGATTCCTTTTCGGCGATACGAACGGCGACGGATCTTTACCAGTATCCCTCCAATGCCTGCGTGCGCCACCAGGTTTTATACCACCAGCTCAGGGAGCTGGACCAGGTGTATCATCAGTACCGTCAACTGGAACAGGATCTTTTACTGAACCGGTTGCTGTAAGGCTGTCCGGAAGTCTGTAAATTCGGGACCAATATGCAAAAAACGATTCTGGTAATAGATGATAATACGGAACTCCGGGAGAACACGGCAGAGATCCTTGAACTGGCAGGATATCGTACGTTGACCGCAGAGAACGGAAAGAAGGGCGTTGAGCTGGCCGTTCGGGAGAAGCCTGCCCTTATCGTATGCGATATCATGATGCCTGAGCTGGACGGTTATGGTGTTTTGCACCTGGTACGAAAGCAGGCTGAATTACAACAGGTGCCTTTTATCTTTCTAACGGCTAAAACGGAACGCAGCGATTTCCGGAAAGGCATGGAAATGGGTGCTGATGATTATATCACCAAGCCTTTTGATGATATTGAATTACTGAATGCAGTAGAAGCCCGCTTAAAAAAGAAGGCCTTGCTGGAGCAGGCCTATCCGGCTTCACCCGAAGGGCTCCATCAGTTTTTAAGTGATATGAGCCGCTCGGGCGTGATGGAAAAGTTTTCCGAGAAATACCATATAGAGCCTTACGAAAAGAAAAGTCTTTTATATGAAGAAGGAAGACGTCCGCGATTTTTGTACTACCTGGTCAAGGGGAAGGTAAAGGGCTTCCGAAACCATGAGGACGGGAAGGAATATATCACAGATCTCTATAGCGATGGCGATTTTATGGGTTATACAGCCCTGATCGAAGAGAAGAATTATGATGACAGCGCTACTGTGCTCGAGCGCTCGGAAATTCTGCAGATACCACGCGATGAATTTTTACAGATGATCTACGGCGATATGGCCATTGCCACCAAATTCATTCATATCATTACGCGGAACGTTAAGGAAAAAGAAGAGCGCCTGCTGCAGCTGGCCTATGGTTCGTTGCGTAAGCGTGTGGCCAAAGCTCTGGTGGATATTACATCGAAGTTCAGGCTGGAAAAGGGGCAGGCTCCCATTGAAATATCAAGAGAGGAGATTGCGCAATATGTAGGCACGGCCACCGAGTCGCTGATCCGGACACTGAGCGATTTCAAAGCAGAGAAGCTTATCGAGATCAACAGCGGAAAAATCAAGGTGTCGGAGGTGGATAAATTAAAGAACCTGCTGTACTGAGTTAAATCGTAAACAAGGCTGATCTCTGTCAGTCCCGGGGCGTGTTACCGATACGATCTTTAAGGCATGAACCAGGATCTATCCGCAAGTGCCCTTGTGCAGAAATATAACCGTCCCCTTCCGCGCTACACCAGTTATCCCACCGTTCCCAACTGGGACGATGCCATCGATGCCGGCAAATGGATGGGTCATTTTCAAAGTCGTTTTGATGAGCAAAATCCGCTGACCGGCATAGCGCTTTATATTCATTTGCCCTTTTGTGAATCCTTATGTACCTATTGCGGCTGTAACAAAAAGATCACTACCAATCATTCGGTTGAGGAAACATACCTTGATGCCCTGAAAAAAGAATGGTTGCTTTATGCTGCAAGATTTACACAATCCCCTGTGATTCGGGAACTTCACCTGGGCGGTGGA
>DATAHC010000409.1:0-3861 GCA_036263415.1 Flavisolibacter sp. | reverse complement strand
TTCAGGAACCAGTAGACTATGCTATCCAACGGTGGTGAATAGTGCGTAAATAGCGTATCTGATGCGTTTATATTTTCAGGGACGGATCTTGTATTACTCTTAAGAGATGCCAGTTGTTTTCTCAATTCGGCAGAAAAGGTCTGTGCCGGATCGGGCACTGCTCCGGAAATGGTAAAGAATGCCTTATGAGGAGGAACGGTCCCTTCGGCAATTATCTCATTTTTTCCCGGCACAAAGTACAGGTAGGCATTATCCCCGCTGCCTTCGCTTCCGGCCTTTACATGATTGATCAGCTGAACGCCGCTTAAAGCAGGCTTTGTGCTCAGGATCGTGGTTGGAGTTCCAGGCGAGCCGGACGCAAAATTCAGGTCATATTGATTTTCGTTCCAGTTCAGTTGATTATGACCAGATCCATAGTAGTTACCAATGTCTTCGAAGATATAGCCCGTGGGAAGGTGTACCCTGCCAAAGGCGGTATCGGGAATACGAATCGGACCATCCGGAATAAAATTCCTGTTTTGCAGGGCCGCCCGCAGTCGCCTGAAAACCGAAGTATCGGTTGTCTGGCTAAACCGCCAGCTGCCAAGGGTAGGATCGCCGGATCCGATCACAGCCATTGCTCCCTTGCCCCTATTCTTGTCGGTAAGAAAGAGTGTTTGATATCTGAAATCTTTTCCCAGAATTTCATAGGCCGTAGCGCTGGTAATGATCTTTTGCGTGGACGCCGGGGCGAGTCCAACAAGACTATTCCGGTCAAATATCACAGTGCCGTCTGCAGCATCAATCACATATAGAGAAAAAAGAGCCTGCTGCAGTTGGTCATCCCCTTGAAAGCTGTCTACCGCTTTTTTAAGTCTTGTGGAAATATCCTGCGCCAGTGCATTAAAATTTGAAACAAGGAAGAGAAAGAAAATTAGTTTTTTCATGGCGTCGTACCTTGCGCTAAAATTACGGGTTTCAATGAATAAGGAAGTGAATGCATCCATCATTACCATTGGAGATGAACTGCTGATCGGACAAACCATAGATACTAATAGCGCTCATATAGCACAGGAGCTGAATAAGATCGGCATCTGGATCAGGCGCCGTGTAGCCATCGGTGATGTGAGAGAAGAAATTCTTACGGCTCTGGAGCAGCAAAGCCGTGATTCCCGCGTGATCATTATAACGGGTGGATTAGGGCCTACGGCAGATGACCTGACCAAGCCCACACTCTGCGATTATTTCGGATCGCGAATTGTGGTAAATGAGGAGGCGCTGCAGAATGTAAAAGATATTTTCACAAAACTGAACCGTCCTCTTACGGAGCGCAACCTGAAACAGGCAGAGGTTCCGGATAATTGTACCGTGCTTCCCAACCGCAGAGGCACAGCCCCGGGCATGTGGTTCGAAAAAGAAGGCGTGATTTATGTTTCCCTTCCGGGCGTTCCCAATGAAATGGCCGGATTATTAAAAGACAGTGTGATTCCCCGGCTGAAGGAAATACTGGAACTACCCGTGGTAGTGCACCGTACCCTGATGACTTCAGGTATCGGCGAATCTACCCTTGCCGACACCCTCATCGATTTCGAAAAAAATCTTCCGCCGCATATCAAACTGGCTTATTTACCGGCCTATGGCGTCGTGCGATTACGGCTTACCGCAAGAGGCAGCAATCGTGAAGAAATAACCAGAGAAGCGGACCGGGACTTTGAAGAACTAAAACGCCTTTCCAGTCCCTGGAAAGTAGCCGACAAAGACGGCACGCTGGCAGAAGCGGTATCCGGGCTTTTAAAAGAAAAGGGCAAAACCGTTACTACCGCCGAAAGCTGTACAGGGGGTTATATTGCCCATCTGATCACTGCAAAAAGCGGATCGTCGGCTGTTTATGATGGCAGCGTGATCTCTTACGCCAACCGGATCAAGGAAAAGCTTCTGGGCGTAAAACCGGCTACGCTGGAACAATACGGTGCCGTAAGTGAAGAAACGGTCCGGGAAATGACGGCGGGAGTTCTGGAAGCCATCGGCACCGATTACGCACTTGCCACATCGGGTATTATGGGGCCTGACGGCGGATCGGCGGAAAAACCGGTAGGTACGGTTTGGATCGCCGTGGGTAACCGGCGCAAAATCATTGCCCAGAAATATTTTTTCCGGTTTGACCGCACACGCAATATAGAAATGACCGCACAATCTGCGCTTACACTGCTCTATAGATTTATACGGGAAGAGGAAGGAAAAACAGATTAAGCAGGCAATGCTTATTTTTGCCCGCTGTAACACGATTGTTTGACTATTGGCAGGTAAATAGCCTGCCCTGTACTTAATTAAACTTTAATATGGCAACTGTTGACCTGGTAATGCCTAAAATGGGCGAAAGCATCATGGAAGCAACGATTCTGAAATGGCATAAAAAGCCCGGTGATCCGGTAAAGATGGATGAGACCATTCTGGAAATTGCTACAGACAAGGTAGATAGTGAAGTGCCTTCCACCGCAGAAGGTATCGTATCGGAAGTACTTTTCAATGTTAATGATGTAGTCCCTATCGGTGCTGTCATTGCACGCATACAGTCCGGTGCTTCCGGAGCCATAGCTGCTCCTTCCACAGCAGCGCAACCCAAACAAAACAGCCCTTCCCAGGAAACCGCCTACCCTGAAACGGCGAAACAGCAGCCCGCTGCTCCGGCACCTGCACCTGCCGCCGCCGGAAATAACCGCTTTTACTCTCCTTTGGTATTAAACATAGCGGCACAGGAGGGTGTAAGCCTTTCCGAACTGGAAACCATAGCTGGTACCGGAAATGAAGGAAGGGTTACCAAAAAAGACATCCTGGAGCATGTACACAATAAGCGGAATGGCAAACAGGCACCCGCGCCTGCCGTTGAACAGCCATCTCAAAGCCAGCAGCAAATGGTTGTCCCCGTTAGTAAGGTACAACCCTCTTCTGCCCCTGTCTCCTATTCAGGTAATGTCGAGATCATTGAGATGGACCGCATGAGAAAGCTGATTGCCGATCATATGGTGCGCAGCAAACATACCAGTCCGCATGTTACCTCCTTCACAGAGGCAGACGTAACCAACCTGGTTCAATGGCGCGACCGGGTGAAAAAAGAATTCGAAAAAAGGGAAGGTACTAAGATCACTTTTACTCCGCTATTTATTGAGGCGATCGTTCGCTGCATTAAAAAGTTTCCGCTGATCAACAGTTCGCTGGATGGTTCGAATATTGTTGTTAAGAAGGATATCAATATTGGTATGGCTACTGCCCTGCCGACCGGCAATCTGATTGTTCCGGTTATCAAGAATGCCGATCAGCTGAACCTTGTAGGTCTGGCAAAGCAGGTGAATCAGATGGCAGAGAATGCCAGGAGCAATAAACTGAAACCGGAAGACATTGCCGACGGCACCTTTACGCTGACCAATGTAGGAACCTTCGGAAGCCTGATGGGCACACCGATCATTAACCAGCCGCAGGTTGCCATATTAGCAGTAGGTGCTATTAAAAAACGTCCGGTTGTGGTGGAAACCTCACAGGGTGACAGCATTGCCATCCGGCATATGATGTACCTGTCTATGAGTTATGATCATCGTATTGTGGACGGCAGCCTGGGTGCAACCTTCCTTACTGCTGTAGCCAATGAACTGGAGAATTTCAATCCTGGTCGTGAGTATTAATCCACTTTATTAATTATAGTCAGGAGCATTCAGTAATGAATGCTCTTTTTTTTGCAGGCACTACTTACCGAAATGGCGGTTGTCAAAGTGATACTTTTTCCCCCTTTTCGTACTCACAAATAGATCTCCGTAACGGCTATCTTCCAGGTCGCCCGGTATATAAGTTGTTCCGGTAATGCGGTTTACCAGGTCATCCACTGTATTC
>DATAHC010000408.1:0-8256 GCA_036263415.1 Flavisolibacter sp. | reverse complement strand
AAATGCATGGGCTTCTTGGAGAACTTACCTACGAATGTAATGGACAGAAGATCCAGAAAACCATTCACAAAACGCTCCCAGCCGAATTTGGTAACGCCGTATTTACGGGCTCGGTGCTCCACTACCTTTTCACCGATCTTTTTAAACCCGGCCCATTTGGCCAGCACCGGAATGTACCGGTGCATTTCGCCATATACCTCAATGCTCTTGATCACCTTTTTCCGGTAGGCCTTCAGTCCGCAGTTGAAATCATGCAGCTTTATCTTCGATACACGGCTGGTAACGCTATTGAAGAATTTGGAGGGTATGTTCTTGGTCAGAGTATTGTCGTAGCGTTTCTTTTTCCAGCCGCTGATCAGGTCATAACCTTCTTCCACGATCAGCCGCCGGAGTTCGGGGATCTCGTCCGGACTGTCCTGCAGGTCGGCATCCATGGTGATGACCACATCACCCTGTGAGGCCTTGAAGCCTTCATTCAAAGCGGCCGATTTACCATAATTCCGTTGAAACTTAATGCCCCGGATGGAAGGGTTGGCGGCTCTCAGGTTTTCAATGACCTGCCAGGAGCCGTCTGAACTGCCATCGTCGATCATGATCACTTCATAATCGAACCGGTTGGCCTCACATACTTTCTGTATCCAGGCGGCCAGCTCCGGCAACGATTCAGCTTCATCCTTAAGGGGTATGATGATCGAAAGGTCCATAGGTTTATCAGGGATTTAGGATTCGGTTTTGTTCGCCGGCAAACGGATCTTTCTTCCGGATGATCAGTGAAAAGATCAGGGCGAAGATGCCGCTTACGGAAATGGAGAACAGGTACGACTTCAATAGATCACCAATGTGCATGTCCTGAACGGATGCCTTGTCCATGCCTTTCATCATCTCGTCGATCTTGTCCTGTGGCTGTCCGGACTTTATCAGGAAAGCTTCAGTAGCTTCTTTGAGGTGTATGAAGAAATTGGGGTTGATATATTTCAGGTACACAAAATTGAAAACCGCGTAAAACAGCTCATAGATCAGGACGGAACAGAACAGGACCTTGAATACATCCTTAAGCTCTATGAAGCCGCCAACCATCTTGCGCAGGCGAAAACCCGAGACCAGCAGCAGGATCAGAACGATCAGGTACCCTACAAAGCTCCAGAGACTGAGCACGATAGGGTTGGAGACGCCCATCTCATACCGCAGATATAACAATACACAGTAAATCAGTCCGATGATCACGCCCCATTTGGCTCCATAGGAAATATGAGAATCCTGCTTCATGCGTTCTATAATTCGTTCAAAAATAACTTGTCTTTGTTAATTATGCCGATCGGCTTTCCTTTCAGCTCTATTCCGGTGAAAGGTGTGTTCCTGGAACGGGACCGTCCGGCAGGCACCTTCCAGGTAGCCTGCGGGTCAAATAAGGTGAGCGAAGCCGGTTGGCCTTCCTGTATGGTCACCGCTTGCAGATCGAACAGGTTTCGCGCAGCTGTGGAGAATAGGGCTGCCAGCCGTTCTTCTGAAAGTTCCGGCATACAGGTGCGTACAATGCCATAGCTGGTTTCCAGTCCTGTCATTCCGGGAAGGGCATATTCAAACTCCACCACTTTATGATCGGTATCCAGCGGCATATGATGCGTGGCGATGCAGTCAATGGTACCATCCAGCACCGCGGCGCGAAGGGCCGCCCGGTCTTTCTCTGTACGTACGGGAGGGGTCAGTTTCAGATTGGTATCATAAGCTTTGAGGTCTTCATCGGTAAACCATAAATGATACGGTGTAACCGAGCAACTCACCGCAACGCCTTCGGCTTTGGCCAGTCTGATCAAAGCTACTGCTCCCGCTGTGGAGATGCCGGTGAGATGCAGCTTCGAACCGGTATATTTTACCAGTTCCAGGTCCCGCACGATCATCAGGTCTTCGGCAATGGCCGGCATTCCGGGCAATCCCAGCCGGGTGGAAACAACGCCTTCATGCATCAGGCCGGAAGGGTTTACCGAGCGGTCATTGGGCAACTGGATCACTGTCTTTGCGATCGCTTTCAGGTATTGTAGGGCCTTGAGCAATAAACCGGCCGATTGAATGGTCTGTATGCCATCACTGAAAGCGGCCGCCCCGCTCTGGTGCATATCATACATTTCTGCGAGTTCCTTTCCTTCGGCATTTTTAGTGATGGCGCCGATGGGGTGAATGGAAACCGGCAAGCCCCGGCTGCGCTGAACAATATATTCGATACCGGACTTATTATGCAGTACCGGCGCTGTATTGGGAAGGATCAATACATCTGTATAGCCGCCCGATGCTGCCGCTTCCGATCCGGTAGCGAGAGTTTCCCTATACTCATACCCGGGGTCGCCGAACTGCGCAAACAGGTCCACCCAGCCCGGGGAGACATGGACACCGTGGATTTCCTTAAGGTCAGCGCCGGATTTTGAAAGGGTTCCGATTTTCTTTATAATACCATCCTGAATAAAAATATCGGCTTGTTGTTGATGAAAGGAAGAAGAAGGATCAATAATGCGGGCTTGCCTCAGTAAGATTTCCATTAAGAAGCGAAGTTAATGGTTCACCGGAATTATTCACCGAATAGGCCTTAAAATGCAGTTTCCTACCTTTGCTTCCGTGCACCGGAATTCCAGGAGACCATATCAGTTCATGATCAGCATTCTGATCCTGTTCACCTGCCTCTTGCATCCGGTAACCTTTCATGCTTCGCCACCGCTGCAAAGAGATAAGCCAGCTCATTGTGTGAAGCCGGCCAGGTCCTCCCAGCTAATAATAATTTCCTGCCTTCCTGCTTTTCCGGCTTTTTCGCTTCCGCATCCTGATGCTGAAAAGAAAGAGTCCTTTGGGATATTCCGTCCTGGTAGTATGCTGTTGCTTGGCTGCCGGATGACTGGCCTGGATACCGCTACCTTACCCATTAATACCTCCTTGTCCTACCTCAATCTCAAGCACAATTTCTGGTAACATAACATTATAGCCATTCCTTTACGATCCAACCTTTGAAACCACCGGCGCTACGGCCGGATCATTCAAACTAAAAAGGCGTCATGTTCATCAGTGCAGAGAATATTCTTTTGATCGGTTCCATACTGCTTCTTATCAGTGTCATTGCGGGAAAAACAACCAGTAAGCTGGGGGTTCCCACCCTGATCTTCTTTTTGATCGTTGGCGTGCTGGCCGGATCGGAAGGGTTGGGCGGCATTCATTTCGATAATGCTTCGGTCACGCAATTCATCGGTATCGTGGCCCTGAACTTTATCCTGTTTTCAGGCGGACTTGATACACACTGGAAAACGATCCGGCCCGTGCTGTGGAGAGGGATTGCCTTATCTACCATCGGGGTTTTTTTAACGGCGCTTTCCGTAGGCATATTTGTTCATTATGTATTCGGGTTAACCATATGGGAGGGGATGCTCCTGGGATCCGTCGTATCGGCCACCGATGCAGCGGCCGTGTTTTCCATCCTGAGAAATAAAGGCATCGGATTAAAAGGCTCGCTCCGGCCTGTATTGGAGCTGGAGAGCGGCAGCAATGATCCCATGGCATACTTCCTGACGATATCCCTGACAGCTATTGTAGCCTCCGGTGAATTCAACGGCGGTTCGCTGGTCTTGCTGTTTGTAAAGGAATTCCTGCTGGGTGGACTGATCGGACTGGCCATGGGAAAGTTCAGCGTATGGCTGATCAATAAGATCCGATTGGAAACCGAAGGATTGTACCCGGTGCTGACCCTGGCGCTGGCTATGTTCACGTATGCATCCGCACATTTCGTGGGCGGCAATGGTTTTCTGGCGATCTACCTGGCGGCCATCATCATCGGCAACAGCAATTTTGTGCACAAGCGTTCCCTGATCCGCTTTTACGACGGACAGGCCTGGTTGATGCAGATCATACTATTCTTAACCCTTGGATTATTGGTTTATCCCTCGCAGATGCTGCCGATTGTGGGCATGGGACTGATCATTTCCGCTTTCCTCATTTTTATCGCTCGCCCTGTTGGCGTATTCATCAGCCTCTCTTTGTTTAGGATGAATCTGAGAAGTAAGCTTTTCCTTTCCTGGGTGGGCTTGCGCGGCGGCGTACCGATTGTTTTTGCTACCTACCCTTTGATTGCCGGTATTGAAAAGGCCAACCTGATTTTCAACCTGGTATTTTTTATTTCCATCAGCTCCGTACTGCTGCAGGGTACCACCTTAAGTTATGTAGCCCGGCTGCTGCACGTGGCGATTCCCGGCAATACCAGGCGGATAAAAGATATTGATATCGAGCCTACGGACCGTATCAAGCAGGTGATGCACGAGCTGATGCTCACCGCAGATTCCGCGGCTATCGGCAAAAAAATATTGGAGCTTTCCATTCCTTATTCCGTGATCATTACAGCCATCAGGAGGGGAGACGTGTATATCTCTCCCAATGGCTCTACCCGACTCCAGGAGAACGACCGGATCTACCTGCTGGCTGATGATGAAAAGGCACTGCAACAGTTCCTGTTATTGAGCCGGTAGAACAGGGTTTTATTGTCTAAATGAAAATAGTCGGGATGACTGGATTCGAACCAGCGGCCTCTTCGTCCCGAACGAAGCGCGCTACCGGGCTGCGCTACATCCCGTTCCCGCAAATATAAAAAAAGAGGAATTATATTGAGGGTTCAATCAGGCTATCGGAAGCAGGATTGCAATCAGCCAAAATATATGAATGAGATGAAGCGCGGTGCCCTGCCGGGGTTAGACCATTTGCGGGCCCTTGCGATTACGATGGTCTTCCTGTTTCATTACCAGATGTTTGGTCATCCCGAATGGATAGAGACGGTCGGAAAATTCGGCTGGACCGGTGTGGACCTGTTCTTTGTACTGAGCGGATTCCTGATCAGCAGCCAGCTGTTCCGGCAAATGGACCGGAACGGAAACCTGGATTTAAGGAACTATTTCATCAAACGGACCTTCCGGATCCTGCCTGCCTTCCTCGTCGTGCTTACCCTATACATGCTATGGCCCGGATTCCGGGAGCGGGAAGCACCGGCACCCTTATGGAAATACCTGACCTTCACGCAAAACCTGGGACTCGACCTGCGTCACCAGGGCACGTTCTCGCATGCCTGGTCGCTTTGTATTGAAGAACAGTTTTACCTGGCGCTTCCGTTTGCACTGTTACTGTTGCTGCGCAAAAAATGGATCCATTGGGGCGGTTATCTGTTGGTTGCGCTTTTCCTGTTGGGTTTTCTGATGCGCTTTGCATGCTGGAAGCTTTGGGTGGAACCGTATTCCAGCACCGACGCTTTTGGATACCTATGGTATCGACATATTTATTATCCCACCTATAACCGGCTTGATGGATTGCTGGCGGGCATTAGCCTGGCGGCGACCTTTCACTATTTTCCGGCCTTGAGGAAAAAGATAGAACGTAAGGGCCCTATGTTACTGGCAGCAGCCTTGCTGGTGCTGACAGGAGCTTTTACCCTATGCAGTGAACAAACCAGTTTTCAGGCAACGGTTTTCGGTTTTCCGTTAGTAGCCATTGGCTATATGCTGCTGACAGCGGCCTTTTTGTCAGAACCTTTCAAACGCTATGGCTCCAGGCTCACCTCATGGCTGGCCGGTTTGTCCTATTCCATCTACCTGGTACATAAAGCGGTCATTCACCTCATCCAGAAATTATTCGATGACCTTTATGGAGACATCCAGGGAACGACCTCCTTGCTGCTGTCGGTTGCGGCCACTTTGATAGCGGCCTGGATCCTGAGAAGGATGGTTGAAAAACCCTTCTTAAGATGGAGAGATAAGCTGCTGAGAAAACCGGCTTCTGATAGAAAAGATCCTTAATCTCATCCGTTTACATATACAAGTTTAGTTTAACTTTGGGGCGGGCAGCACTACCTGTAGTCTTGTCTTTGTAGCAAAGCCGCTGGATGCTTGGTTCGTTCGGTCACCGTTTCATTTTAAAGCGAAAGAATATGCGTTTCTGGCCTCCTGGCAAATCCTTGCTCATCTCCATTCCGCTGACCTTCTTATTCTGGAACAACCGATCCATCAGCTTGTCTGCATCCGATCAGCACTATCTGCAAGCCTTCATAAAGGAATGGAAGATCACCGGCAAAAAAGATCTTGTCCACAAGGATTTCAATAGCGAAATAGGGCTGCTGAAAGACCTGCAGCAGCATATTCTGGCTTCCATCAGCCATAAGGAAATAGCGCCGGAACGATTTGGTAATACGGCCTGGTACTTTCAGAACCGGCAGGGCTTCTGTTATGACCGGGCGGCTTTGCTGGAGAAATTCTGCCTGCTTTATGGCTTCCCTTTCAGGCATGCCTACCTGTATTACGATTCCAGCGGCAAACGGCCGGATGTATTCAGCCTGTTCAAACCGAAGCTTTCCTCTCATGCCATGGTGGAAGTAAAGACCTGCAAGGGATGGATGGTGATGGATACCAATTCCGATCTGGTTGGCCTTTCCGAAAAGGGTGAGGTGGTGAATCTGGCGCAGCTGAGGGCAGAATTGCTTTCAGGCAGCCTGCGCCTGCAGGATTCCATTACCTGCGGTGCGTTTTTTTACAAGCCGGGAAAGACCAATTTCGCTTTTGTCTATGGACTTTACTCACGCCACGGAAACTTCTTCAGTGGTACGTCCGGAAGTCATCACGCCTCTATGGGCGTATCATGGTTTCATATACCGGATTATATAATATCAGGATGCTCCTTCAAAGTTTTTGAACATATCGACAAGAAAAAAGGCTTTCCTGGGGGAAAGCCTTTTCAGTACGTTCCTTTCGGTCAGGCCGGTTGCTGCTCGCTCAGGTTGGAGGTAATGGCTTTATAAAGCTGGTCCTTGCTGAACGGCTTTTCCAGGTAGGTATCGGCTCCGTTTTCGAGGGCTACATCTTTGGCAGCGCCGTCATAACCCGAGATCATCACCACCTTGATATCGGGATAATTCTTTTTGATGACGGGAATGAAGTCGATGCCAAATCCATCAGGAAGCTTGTTGTCCAGCAAAACCACAGCCGGCTGTTCGTTTTGTAGATATTTTTCAGCATCGGCGAGATTCTTGACATGATCCAGCTCTAGGTCTTTTCCATTCAGGATGATATTCAAAAGCAGGCACATATCGCCTTCGTCTTCTACGATCAATACTTTGCGTGGTTGAGGCTTTGCACTGTGTGACATGGTTTGTAAAATTTGAGTGTGATCGAATTGGTGGGGTAAGCAACCAGGTGGAAGTTACCGGCTTCATCCATATGATTATAAAAAATCGTTCCAAAATAATATTACGGTGTCCAGCCAGCGGCTTTACCTTGATTACCTGCGCTGATACCGGTATGTTTGCATTCTAAAATACCACCATGCAATTCCTGTCACTGGCCCCTTTCATTCCTTCCGGACCGGACCTCGTTCTGGCCAAACGCTTTTTTCAGGACCTGGGCTTTACGCTTACCTGGGACGCCGGCGACTATGCCGGTTTTGAAAAAGACGGATGCCCGTTTATTCTGCAGAACTATAATGACAAGCATTTTGCGGAGAACCTGATGATCAATGTGAGGGTAACAGATGCAGATGCCTTTTATGCCGGTTTAAAAGATAAGAAACTGGAAGAGACCTATGGCATCCGGATCATGGCGCCCACCAATATGCCGTATGGACGGGAGGTGAATGTCATTGATCCTGCCGGAGTTTGCTGGCACTTCGTTTCCTGATGCCGTACCGGTTTTAATCGGCAGCCACCCCGCTGGCTTCCGAATTTTCAAAGCGCTGATCCGGTATCAGCCAGATTAGAATAACTCCAAAATACAGCGCAAATCCCGCCAGCGGATGCAGGAAGCTCATGCCAATTCCGATCAGGTAGATCAATACCGATATTTTTCCTTTCCGGTCGCTGCCCAGGGCTTTGGAGAAGCGGGAGTCTTTTCCGTGGATCCGCATCAGGCTGTGTGCGAGTATGTAGTATGCCACGCCGCATAGGGCCAGCACGATACCATACAATACCACCGGCCACAAGGCAAAATTATTCTCACCCATCCAGCCGGTGGTGAAGGGAACCAGCGACAGCCAGAATAATAAATGCGTATTGGCCCAAAGCACCGAGCCATTCACCTGCTGCGTAGCCTGAAGCATATGGTGATGATTGTTCCAGTAAATTCCGATATTGATAAAGCTGAGCACATAACTGGCAAAAACGGGAATGAGGGGCTTTAAGGAAGCCAGCGAGGCACCGTGCGGCACCTTCATTTCCAGTACCATGATCGTAATGATGATGGCGATCACGCCATCGCT
>DATAHC010000407.1:0-4726 GCA_036263415.1 Flavisolibacter sp. | reverse complement strand
AAAAGCTTTCCGGGAACGGAAGTACGCGTAGCGATCGCGCACGACAGCCGTAACAACAGCCGCTTTTTTGCCGAGACCGTGGCCAATGTATTTGGTGCCAACGGCATTAAGGTTTTTCTATTCGAGGACCTGCGTCCTACGCCGGAGCTGTCTTTCGCCATCCGTCACCTGAAATGCCAGGGTGGTGTGGTGTGTACCGCTTCGCACAATCCAAAGGAATATAACGGGTACAAAGCGTATTGGGTGGATGGTGGCCAGCTGGTGCCTCCGCATGATAAGAACGTAATTACGGAAGTGGAAAAGATCCAGGACGTGAACGATGTGAAATGGAGCGGGGGAGAAGCGAATATCTCCATCATCGGGAAAGAGCTGGATGAAGCCTATATACAAATGGTGAAGGGCCTCAGCGTCTATCCGGAGGTGATCCGTCAGCAGAAGGACCTGAAGATCGTTTATACACCCATACATGGTACCGGTATCAAGCTGGTGCCAGAGGTATTGAAGGCCTATGGCTTTGAACAGGTAACCATCGTGGAAGAGCAGGCAAAGCCGGATGGCAACTTCCCTACGGTGGTCTATCCGAATCCGGAAGAGAGCGAAGCCATGAGCATGGGACTGAAAAAAGCAAAGGAGATCGATGCGGACATTTTATGCGGTACCGACCCCGATGCGGACCGCGTAGGTATCGGCGTTAAAGATACCAAAGGCAACTGGGTGTTGATGAACGGAAATCAGACGGCTGTACTGGCTTTTAATTATATGATCGAAAGCCGGAAAGAGAAAGGGATTGCACAGCCGAACGATATGGTGATCAAAACCATCGTTACCACCGATATGATCGATAAGATCGCTGCAGCCAGTGGCGTGAATTGCTATAATGTGCTGACCGGGTTCAAATGGATCGCTGAGCTGATACGCGAGAAGGAAGGGAAAGAGAATTATGTGATCGGGGGAGAGGAAAGCTATGGCCTGATGATCGGATCGCAGATCCGTGATAAGGATGCCGTTTCCGCAGTGGCCATTCTTTGTGAAATGGCGGCCTATGAAAGATCGAAAGGACGCAGCCTGTACCAGAAGCTGCTGGAGCTGTACAAACAGTTTGGCTACTACCAGGAAGACCTGATATCCATCACCAAAAAGGGCCGGAACGGGCAGCAGGAGATTGCCGACATGATGGAGACCTTCCGCAGCAACCCGCCGAAGGAACTGGCCGGAAGCAAGGTCATTGAGCTGCTCGATTATCAGAAGCAGGTAAAGACCCGACTTCAGACCGGAGCTACCGAGGAGATAAAGCTTCCAAAATCGAATGTGCTTCAGTTCCTCACCGAAGACGGCAGCAAGATCAGCGCCCGTCCGTCCGGCACCGAGCCCAAGATCAAATTCTATTTCAGTGTCAATACCTCCCTCGATAGCATCGAAGGCTTCGAGGCCGCTCAGCAGAAGGCAAAGGAGAAGATCAAAAGGATTATTGCCGATATGAAGCTGGATTGATATGTCAGATTTCAGATGTCAGATTTCAGATATGGATGTATTCATGTCTGACGTCTGATGTCTGACGTCTGATTTGTTTTTAACATCCCGTATTTCTCTCTGTCATCCCATATTTCTCTCTGTCATCCCGACGAAGGAGGGATCTAATACGCCTATGCTATCTTAAGACTTGCCTGTATCGTAGTAAGGACCGTCATTGCGAGCGGTAGCGAAGCAATCCCCCTGACCTTCAAACTCCCCTTACGCAGAAGCGACAGAAGTAAAGACCGTAAAGAAGTACAACCCACTCATTACTCATCACTCATCACTGATCACTCATCAAATAAAAAAGTGCCCTGGTTCGTGGCACTTCCTCTTTTTAGGCGGATGGACTTAATATGTTGTTGTCGGTCGGTTGCGATTTGTTACACAAAGAAACAACGGGAATACTGCTTTCCTGTTCTAAATCGGTGAATGGGTTGTTTTTTACGATGGTCAGGCGCGGCGGGTCCGTTTAGGCCGCAGGCCGGGAAGCAGCATCGGAACCTCTTCCTTATAGCGCCGGTAGCTATCTCCGAATTCGGCGATCAGTTTCCGCTCTTCCAAGCGGATGGCATAGAGGGTATACAGTGTGATCACCACATTACAGATCAGCAGCGACAGGAGCGGCCAGATCAGGAATAGTCCCCAGATAAAAGCAAAGGTGCCCAGGTACAGCGGATGCCTGATGTACCGGTGAATGCCGGAGATAAGAAGGGATGGGGTTACGTGATCGGTATACAGACTTTTCAATCCGCTCAGGCTCATGAAGTATTTTTTAATACAGATGAGCATCAGTGCCAGTCCGGAATAACCGATGATCCCACCCAGGATATTCAGCAGTGTTCCGGTATGAAACAGGGAAGAACTTTTTATTGTTAGCTGAAATAGGATGATAGCAACCAGGGCGAAAAAAGCAAAAAGGGTATAGGCCAGCCGATAGTGCCGGAAAGAGGCGCCCATCTTTCTTTTAAAAAACGATTTGATGGAAAGGCTGGCGAGCAGGCTGTGCATAAAGCAGTAGATCAGCCAGCAAAGGCCCAGCCATACGTGGTTAAGGAGCATGTATAAAAGTACTTCATTGCAATTGTTCCGAAACAGGGGACAGAAAAATTATATTTGCCGCATGAGAGCAACCGAAGACACCTACCGGCACAAGGGACTGCGCAGAAAGCTGGTGGATATCGTTAAAGGAAAAGGGATCACAGATGAGAAAGTACTGGAGGCCATCGATAAGATCCCGCGCCACTATTTCCTCGATTCGGCCTTTGATGAAGTGGCCTATGAAGACAAAGCCTTTCCCATTGCGGAAAACCAAACCATCTCCCAACCCTATACGGTTGCTTACCAGACCCAGCTCCTGGAAGTAAAGCCTTTCCAGAAAGTACTGGAGATCGGCACCGGCAGTGCGTACCAGGCCTCCGTGCTGGCAGAGCTGGGCGCACAGGTGTATACGATCGAGCGGCAGAAGAAGCTGTTTGAATCCAACAAGAAATTCGATTACATCCGCAGGTATCCCAACATCAAGTTCTTTTACGGCGACGGATTTGAAGGTCTGCCCACCTTTGCCCCTTTCGATAGGGTACTGATCACCGCGGCTGCGCCGGAGGTCCCCCAGAAACTGATCGCGCAGATGAAAACTGGTGGTATGATGGTAATTCCGGTCGGTACCGGCGAAGTGCAGATCATGAAGCGCCTGATCAAGCAGGCCGATGGTACGCTGAAGGAAGAGGTATACGACCGTTTCAGCTTCGTGCCCATGCTGGCCGGAAAGAATGACTAATGGAGGATTAGCTGATGGGAAGAGGAGCTGATGAGCTGGTGGAAGAATGACAGCTTTAAGATGAATCTCAATTCAGGAATTGGCAGATCGACCCATAGGCAGATCGGCACATTCCCTTATTCGCATATTGATAATTTTTTCTCTATTTTGCTTGCTTATGCGAATCATACCATTCCTGACCGGCTTACTACTGACACTTGCACTGGTTTTTGCCCTCAATAAGAAGTGGGGTTCCATCCCCCCGCTGGGTAAGTTCTTAAGTCCGCAGCAGGGCTTCTGGCAGAATGCAGAGGCCATGGATGCCGGCCGCAATGAGAACCTGGTGTTCCCCAATTTGAAAGGCAAGGTAGATGTGTACCTGGATGAACGCCTGGTGCCGCACGTATTTGCGCAGCAGGACGAAGATGTTTATTTCGTACAGGGATTCTTACATGCTAAATACCGCCTCTGGCAAATGGAATTTCAGACCATCGCAGCAGCGGGCAGGGTAGCGGAGTTCCTCGGTAATGATCCCCGGTTCATCCGGTACGACCGGGAGCAGCGTCGGCTGGGTATGGGCTTTGCCGCCGAGAATGCACTGAAAGTGATCAACGCCGATCCGGAAGCCAAAAAATATTTTGACGCGTATTCCAATGGGGTGAATGCCTATATCAATTCGCTTTCTGAAAGCCAGTTGCCGGTAGAATACAAATTGCTCGACTATAAGCCCGAAGCCTGGAGCAACCTGAAGATCGCCTTGTTCCTGAAGATGATGAGCAAGGATCTGGCAGGGTACGACAAGGACCTGGAATTCACCAATGAGAAAGCGGTTTTCAGTCTCGCCGAGATGCAGTTGCTGTACCCTCAGGTTTCTGATTCTTCCCTGCCCATCGTACCGAAAGGCACGCCTTTTCCGGCACCGGGTATCATACCGGTGAAACCGCCAACGGCCGATTCGTTATACTTTGGCAAGGACACCAGTCTCTCGATCCGTGAAACGGGGAAACCCAATCCCAATAACGGCAGTAACAACTGGGCGGTGAATGGTACGAAAACAAAAAGCGGGGCGCCCATCCTGTGCAACGATCCGCACCTGGGACTGACCCTGCCTTCCATCTGGTACGAGATGCAATTGACTACGCCTACTATGAATGTCTACGGCGCTACCTTTCCCGGTTCGCCCAACGTGATCATCGGCTTCAACGACGACATTTCTTTTGGCTTTACCAACGCCCAGCGCGACGTAAAGGATTATTACCAGATCCGGTTCAAAGACCGGACAAAAAAAGAATACTGGTTCAACGGCAGCTGGACGCCGGCCCAGATGCGGGTGGAAGAAGTGAAGGTGAGAGGCGGCGCCACGGTTTATGATACTGTTGCCTATACGGTGTTCGGTCCGGTGATGTACGACCAGGACTTCACCATCGATTCCACCAACAATACCGCTATCGCTGT
>DATAHC010000406.1:0-4222 GCA_036263415.1 Flavisolibacter sp. | reverse complement strand
CTTCATTGATCCGAACACGGATCTTATCTTTCTGATAAAGCAATTCCTGTTTCAAAGGCGCCACATGTGTCGTGATGAATAGGGTACGGTCAATCACCTTAATGGATTCGGTATAGCGGGCAATCGTTTTTCCCATTACTTTTTCCCATACTTCCTCGATCTGAAAAGCCTGCATGGAACCTTTCATCCGGCTTTGTTCCAGGAACTGGCGGATGGCCTCTCCAATTGAATACTGACCCATGGAACGAAGATAATCAAATCATATTACGGTCACAGATTCCGAAAGGAGCGTCCAGGCTGAATATAATTACTTCAGGCATTTATGTCAAAGGCTGATAAGCTGAATGGGTTGTCCCAGCTTTTCAAATTGCGCCTGAAGGCGCGTGCAGCTGGTGTCGGTAATAAAAATGCAGGTTTCCTCATCCGCGCAGACGCGCTCCAGTAAATTGGTGATCCGCTCTTCGTCCAGTTTTTCAAATACATCGTCCAATAACAAGATAGGGGATAGCCTCTTTTCCTCTTTGAGAATTTCCATTTCACCCAATTTCAGGGCAAAGAGCAGACTTTTTCGCTGGCCCTGTGACGCAATTGCCTTGAAAGCCTGGCCACCCAGCCGGAAAATGAGTTCATCGCGGTGTACACCACCTGAGGTTCTTTGTATATTCAGATCTTTTTGCCGGTTCAGCTGAAGCAGCTCATCCATGGATACCTGCTGCATTTCGCTTTCGTATAAAAGGGTAATATCCTCATAGCGCTGACAAATATCATTGTATAGGTTTTTTACAACCGGCAGGAAACGTAAGGAAAAAGCCCGCCTTTTCTCAAACAGTCTGTTGCCTTCCATTGCTAATTGTTCGTCCAGTACATCCAGCACCGATGTATCGCGACTGAAGCCTTCTGCATAGGAACGCAAAAATGAATTCCGCTGCTGCAGGATACGTGTATAGTTGATAAGGCTTTGCAGGTATTCGTGATCCAGCTGTGAAAGCAAGGTGTCCATGAATTTTCTGCGTTCTTCACTGCCCCCGATAATCAGCTGAACATCATCCGGCGCGATAATGACACAAGGGTAGCGGCCTATATGCTTCGAAAAGCGGCTGTATGATTCATCATTTACGGAAAACTCCTTTTTACCTGTTTCCCGGACTATACAAACTGCCTTTTCGGCTTTGCGGTCCAGTTCAAACTGACCCTGTATCCGGAAGCCCTGAGAACCCTGATAACTGTTTGTCTGATCCTGACGGCTGAAATAGCTTTTTGTAAAGCAGAGATAATGAATGGCATCCAGCAGGTTGGTTTTACCCACCCCATTCCTGCCGCAGATACCAACGATCCGCTCGTTGAAACGGAAATCCTGCTGAAAGTAATTCTTGAATTGGAACAATGATATAGAATGAAGAGATAGTGCCATGCCTGCTTTCAAATATCGTTTTAATTGACAAGGGTTAAAAAATTGTTCCGGTAGTTCCTTCCTCGTAGCATTTCAATCGTAAAAAATACCTTAAATACGCCGTAACGGAGGGCGGATCAGGTAATCCGGTCCAAATCGGCGGGCTTAAAACACTTATTAAAGACCGAAACCCTTATTTTTGCGGCTCAAATTTGCAGCCTTGGCTACTAAATTCTCCAAAGAAACGTATCTGTACTGGTATGAGCTCATGCAGCTCATCCGCCAGTTTGAACTCATGGCCGAAGAGAAATATAAAATGGAAGGGAAGATCCGTGGATTTTTCCATGCCTATGTGGGACAGGAAGCCATTGCGGCCGGCTGTATGACAGCGACCCGGCCGGAAGATAAATTTATCACGGCTTACCGGGATCATGGCCTGGCGATCGCCAAAGGTATATCGGTAAATTCCTGTATGGCAGAATTGTATGGTAAGGCAACCGGTAATGCGAAGGGTAAAGGGGGCAGTATGCACTTTTTTGGCAAAGAAGCCAATTTCTATGGTGGACATGGTATTGTAGGCGCGCAGATCGGCACCGGTGCCGGGCTCGCCTTTGCTGAGCAATACAGAGGAACCGATAATGTGGTGCTGAGCTATTTTGGTGATGGAGCGGCCCGTCAGGGAATGCTGCATGAAACATTTAACCTGGCGATGCTGTGGAAGCTGCCGGTCATTTTTATTTGCGAGAACAATAACTATGCTATGGGAACATCCGTTAAACGGACCTCCAATATCGTAGATATCTATAAACTGGCAGACGGCTATGAAATGCCGGCTGACGTGATTGACGGAATGAGTGCGGAAGCTGTACATGAAGGGGTTTCCAGAGCGGTGAAAAGAGCCCGTGAAAAAGGTGGACCCACTTTACTGGAAATCAAGACGTACCGTTATAAGGGTCACTCTATTTCCGATCCGCAGAAATACCGGACCAAGGAAGAGGTGGAGGAATATAAGGATAAGGATCCTATTACCGCCTTATTAAAGACGATCTACGACAATAAACTGGCCTCTGAAGAAGAAATCAAAGAGATCAACGAAAGAGTGGACAAAGCCGTTGAAGAAAGCGTGAAATTCGCAGAAGAGTCACCCTGGCCCAATGATGATGAAGTGCTGAAAGATGTTTATATGGATCAGAACTATCCATTCATTACCGATTAAATTACCACCAAATCTTAAAATGACAATTCATGGCTGAAGTAAAACAAGTACGCCACCATACTGAAAGTGAAGAAGTAATAGACCGTGCCAGGGATTTCTGGACGCGTAACGGCCGTACGATCCTGATCGTTTGCGGAGCTGTGATCTTACTGGGAGGCGGTTACCTGGCTTATAAATACCTGGTGAAGGAACCCCAGGAGCAAAAAGCTTCTGAAGCCATTTTCAAGGCTATGGATTATTTTCAGCGGGATTCGCTGAAACAGGCGCTGAATGGCGACGGGCAATATCCCGGTTTTGAAAAGGTGATCAGCCAGTATGGAAGCACCAAACCCGGTAACCTGGCCAAATATTGTGCAGGAACGATCTACCTGAAAATGGGAGACCTGAACAAGGCGGTTAAATATCTGAGTGATTTTCATACGGATTCCAAACCCGTACAGTCACGTGCCTACAAGCTTCTGGCTGATGCATATGCCGACCAGGGTAAAACCAGCGATGCGTTGAGTAATTATAAGAAAGCGGCTAAGGAATTTGAGGATGACGAAGCCAATGCTTCCGAATATCTTTTCCTGGCAGCCAATTATGCCGATCAGGTTGTCAATAATAAAAAAGAGGCTATTGATCTGTATAAGGAGCTTAAGCAAAAATTCCCACGAAGCCAGTATGCCCTGGACGCGGATAAATATCTGGCACGCGCAGGAGTTTACAATGTAGATTAATATTCAACTAATGGCAGATATAGCAAACAGCAAGCTGTTTCAAGATATCGAGGGCATCCAGCAATTGAAGGATGCCCTTGTTGTTTTAGTGAAAACCGAATGGAATGCTGCCGTGATCGATGAACTGGAAGAGGGCAGTATACGCATGCTGAATCAATACGGCATCCGTCATCAAACCCTGGTGGTACCAGGGGCTATTGAAATACCCTTTGCGATCCGTCAATATCAACTGCATAAACAGCATGCAGCGGCATTTATAGCACTGGGCTGCGTGATACGAGGCGGAACCCCGCATTTTGAATATGTGTGTCAGTCGGTAACCATGGGTATTACCGAATTGAATCTGAGCCTGAGCGTTCCGGTTATTTTCGGAGTGCTGACAGTTGATACTCAGGAACAGGCCCTTGAACGCATTGGCGGCATACATGGACACAAGGGCGAGGAAGCCGCCCTTACGGCAATCAAGATGATTCTATTGAACAAGCAACTCATGGAAGGAGAACTTTAATGGATGTACAATTATTCATTCCCTGCTTTGTAGACCAGCTTTATCCCCAGACCGCCTTCAATATGATCAAGGTACTGGAAAAGGCAGGCTGCCGGGTTACCTATAATTCCTCGCAAACCTGTTGCGGTCAACCAGCCTTCAATGCGGGCTTCTGGGACGATGCCCGAACCGTCTGCACTAAATTCCTGAAAGATTTCGACAGCACGATTCCTGTAGTAGCACCCAGTGCCAGCTGCATTGGCTTTATTCGCAATTATTATCCGAAACTCTTCGCCGACTCCTCCCTACATAACGAGGTGAAGGCATTGGGGCAGAATAGTTTTGAATTCACGGAATTCCTGGTTCAACAGTTAGGTATCACTCAAACCGGCGCATCACTTGAAGGGACA
>DATAHC010000405.1:0-3366 GCA_036263415.1 Flavisolibacter sp. | reverse complement strand
TTCAGATCCGGACCTCCAAAAACTTCAATGTTGCCACCAATGGGATTGGTGTTTCCGAATTGTACAATTTTGCGAATAGCTCCTCAGGCCTGTTCACAGCGGCTAACGGAATTTTAGAGCAGAGACGGATTGGCGGCTATGCTGATGTAACCGGCGGCTTCCGGAATTTTATTTACCTGCATGGCGTACTCAGAAGAGATTATACATCGGTTTTCTCCGGGCCTAAAATCAATTTTAATGATCCCTCTTTTGTTACCTATGGCGGTGACGTTTCCTTTATTGCAACCGACGTTATCCCCGGACTCAAGAATAGCGTGATCGAGTCTATAAAGCTCAGGGCCGGTTATAACCGCAATGGAAATGACAATTTATCCGCCTACAGCCTTCAGACGATTTATCCGAATGCCACAGGATTTCCCTACAGTGGTCTTTTGGGAACTACCGTTGGCAATACGGTGGTATCACCTGACCTGAAGCCGGAAATCGTAAAAACGGGAGAACTGGGTATTGAAATCAGCCTGCTTAAAAACAGAGTCAGCTTAGAAGGGTCCATTTACAAACAAAGTGCTGAGCAGCAGATCTTAAATGTATCGGTTTCCAGTGCTATCGGCTATTCCAGCTATCTGATTAATGCGGCAGATGTCACCAATAAAGGCTATGAACTGGATCTTAAAGTGATCCCTTTCAAAAATAAGAACTGGAATATCCTGGTATCTGGCAATTATAGCTATAATACCAATGTGGTCAATACGCTTTATGGAGGAACCGGCCTGAAAAGCCTGGAATACCAAAGCCCCGATGAGCTGGCCAGCCTGAATGCCGAAGTTGGACAAACATTTCCTTATTTGAAAACAACCATATTCCAAAGAGATGACCAGGGGAGGATTATAGTTGATCCCACAGACGGTTGGCCTTTAAGAGGTTCCCAGCGTGCAGGACAGGGTTCCACCTTGCCAAAGAATATCCTTGGTTTGGGTTTCGTTGCCTCGTACAAAAATTTTACCCTGGTTGCGAATGCGGAATATAGAGGTGGTTTTGTAGTCTACCATGACCTGGGTAATGATATGAGCTTTACCGGCACGGGAATCAATACGGCGCTGTATGGACGGGATCAGTTTGTTTGGCCGAATTCCGTTTATCTCGATGCAGCCGGTAAATCGGTTCCGAACACCAATATAGCAGTGGATAATTACAAGGCTATCTATCAGGGCTTCGGGGATGTTAACTTCTCCAGAGGATTTGCCGGTGTGGGCGAAGTATATGTTTCTTCAGGTGATTTCTGGAAGTTGAGGGATGTATCCTTTGCCTATGAATTCCCTTCCAGCTTGTTCAGAAGAGGAAGTGTTTTACATGGTGTGAATGTGAGCGTATGGGGTCGCAATCTCGTGACTTTATTGCCAGCTGATAATGTATATACAGACCCTGAGTTTTCCAATACCAGTGGCAATGCCCAGGGTATCAACAACACCCTGAATACGCCCCCCACAAGACAACTGGGTGGGACTGTGAAATTTATTTTTTAATCATTTCTAACCAGATATAGTATGCAACAAGTTAGAATCGTTTACCTGGCAGCCCTGGTTTTCCTGGCTGCCGGTTGCAAGAAGTTTGTGGATGTTAATAATAATCCTAATAACGGCGTATCCACACAATCTCAATTCGTAATGACGGGGGCTTTGGGTACTACTTATAGAAACCAGGTTAGTCCCAATGTGCATATCATACCAGGTACATGGGTAGGTAATTATGCACATAGTACTCAGTTTACCGGAGGCGGTCCCGAAAAAACATATGATTTCACCAACGCTGATTTCGATGCCTTTGATCCGCTTTTCGATAATATAGCGGACTATGAGTATGTGATAAAAAATGCGGATAAAGATGGTGTCTCTTTCTGGAAAGATCCGGCCAATGTGATGGAATGCTATGTTTACCAGGAATTAGTTGATCTATATGGTGATGTGCCCTATGAGCAGGCATTCAAAGGTATCGAGAACATCACTCCGGCCTACACTGACCAGAAGGTAATTTATGAAGACCTGGTGGTGCGGCTGGATTCTGCTATGGCCCGGATGCAACGGACTGTATGGCCGACAGCTTCCGACAGAACGGTGCAGGACATTTATTTTCAGGGTAACCGGGATAGTTGGATACGGTTTGCCAATACCTTGAAATTGCGTATCCTGATGCGGCAAAGCTTTATGCCAGGGCGGGATGGGTATATTACCACCAATATTAATAATACGCTTTCAAATGGTTACATCATCTCCAACGTTCTGGTAACGCCCAATTACCAGACGATCGGCGGAAAGCTGAATCCCTTTTATGCTACATATGGTTATAATGAGCTGAACAATGTTCAGACCAATCATCAATACAGAAAGGTAGGAGCGCCGATCATCAACTGGCTGAAGAACAGTATTACGACCAATGCCCAACCACAAGGCTCCGGTTCTCCCGCAGCTACCGTCAATGCCGATACCTTCCGGCTGCAAAGCCTGGCCTGGCCACGCGGATCATCACCTCAGGCGGTGTCCAGTAATTTGAATAATTATGTAGGAGTACCCTTGGGAGCGGGAGCTGGATATGGTAATACAGGGGCTTCACCTATTGGTCCCTTCCAGATACAAACCCCCTTTGGAACCAGACCAGGTATGCTGATGCTTCTTGCAGAATCGTGGTTTTTACAAGCAGAAGCCAGCTTCCGCTATGGAATCACATTCTCTCTTGGCAATGCCCAGGCATTATATCAAGAAGGAATACTGGCCCATTTCAGAACCTGCGCAGCACCATCAACAGCTGGTAATGTGTCCAACCAGGGTGATGCTTACGCGATGCGCTATATTGCCCGGCCTATTGAGAATATCAACTGGGCCAGTTCTACGGATAAAATCAAAGCCATCCTGATTCAAAAATGGGTATCCCTGGTACATATCAATGGCCTGGAATCCTGGAGTGAATACAGAAAGTCCTCCGGCTCTCCATCGGTTGGTATTCCGATTTCTCCTAAAACCATCGCTACGGTGAGTCATCCCGAACCCGTGCGGTACCTGTACCCGCAGAGCGAACTGGATGCCAATGCCAATAATGTTCCCAAGAATATCGATCGTTTTACAAGCAAGATCTTCTGGGATGTGAATTAATTACCATCAAATTATTTAAAATGAAATATCTAAAATACAGCTGGTGCGCTTTGGTGCTTTTATCCCTGGTTTCCTGCCTGAAGCCTAAAAATGAGCTGGCGGGACTGAGGACTGATAAAGGCGGGATCGTTGTTTCGATTGCAGAGGCTCAATATGTCAATACGGATGCGCAGGTGACGCAATTCGGATGGTCCCTATTTGCCAACTTCAATTTTGCAGCGCG
>DATAHC010000404.1:0-2580 GCA_036263415.1 Flavisolibacter sp. | reverse complement strand
CGAACACCTTCTACTTCCTGTGCATACCATAGGGGATAGGTATCATTATCGCCGAAGGTAAATAAGATCGCATTCTGAGGACAACTGTTCAGGTAATCTGCTGCCAGGTCCGGCGCCAGTGTTTTTTTGCTTCTGTCATGGTCATCCCATTCCTGGGCCCCCATAATAACCGGAGCGATCAGGCATAATGCAGTAGCTGCAATAGAAGCCGTTCGAAGATTGGATTTTCCAATTGCCCTGATAAGATACGTGCCCGCAAAAACAAGGATTCCATATAAGACCGTACCGATCAACGCGGCAAAGAAAGAGCCGCCGGACAGATTGGCATCACTCATCACGAAAATGACAAAACTGGCGAGGCCACCATATAAAAGCACATTGGTAAATGTCTTTTTATATTCAACCGCTTCCCTGGCCATTCTTACGAATGCTACAACGGCCAATCCGATCCATATAGCATATACATAAAAAGATCCGGCAAAGGCATAGTCGCGCTCCCTGGGCTGATTACCAGCCTGGTTCAGGTAAACTACAATGGCAATTCCTGTAAAGAAGAACAGCAGAAAGGAAACCACCCAATCCTTCCGGTTTCTGTAAAACTGGAATACGCAACCAATAATTCCCAAAAGGAATGGAAGCATAAATAATTTATTGGTTGCTTTATTATTCTTTATGCTTTCAGGTAGTTCACCCTGGTCGCCCAGACGGATATCATCAATGAATTTGATACCGGAGATCCAGTTTCCATCACGGATATTTCCGCCTCCCTGAATATCGTTCTGACGCCCGCTAAAGTTCCACATGAAATAACGCCAGTACATGAAGCCCATCTGGTAGGTTACAAACCATTTAATATTATCAGCTACCGAAGGGATTTTTACGGCGATAGGCATGCCTGGCTGAACTACCTGGCCCCGCTGTACACGGGGTGCAAAATTATCGGGTAACTGGTACGTATCCGGTTTGCCATTCTGATCCTGCGTTTGTACAATACCTTCACCGGAACCGGTAACGATACTCAATTGCCTGGCTTCAATGATCGGTAAGTTCAGCCATTGAATATAATAGGTAGCGTGTTGCTGATCATCACTGCCATCCCATATACGAGGGAAAAGCTGAATATCCTTGCTGTTATATTTAGGTTCCCGGTCTCTTCCGATCTCCACATACTGGTTTTCCCCTTTGGCATAACGCATCTTGCCATCGACGACATCTTCCGGTTGAGCCAGAAAATGGGGCCCGGTTACAATGGGTTGTGAGCCATACTGCTCCCTTCCGAGGTAGTAAACCAGGTTCATTGGGTTGTCAACATTATTCATATCGATCGAAGGGTTCGCATTCGATCGTTCCATTGTGGTAACGTAGGCAGAATATCCCAGCATCATGAAAGTAAAGCACCATAGACCCAATCGAAGGAATGACCAGTTTCTTTTTGCTGCCATTCTGAGACCCAGCCATACCAGAAAACCAATCAGGATGAAAAAGAAAATGAAGCCGGAGAAAAAGGGCAGGCCAAATCCATTGACAAACATAATGTCAAACTGACCAGCCAGTTTCACGGTCCATTGGATCACTACTACCTGAACCAGACCGGTTAAGATACATCCGATGACAAATGCCAGTATAGCTCCGTTCCGGGTATAATTATAACGTTTGTAATAATATATCATTACAGCTGCTGGGATCACTAATAGTCCCAGCAGGTGAATACCTATGGAAAGTCCCAAGGCGAAGAACAGGAAAACGATCCATCGATCTGCCCTGTTCCTGAGCTGCCTGTCTGTGCCGGCAGCGTCGTCCGCGCGCTCCCATTTCAGAACGGCCCAGAATGCCAGTGCGGTAAAGAAAGAGGATAAGGCATAAACCTCCCCTTCCACAGCGCTGAACCAGAAAGAATCAGTAAACGTATAAGCCAGCGCTCCAACAATGCCGGCACCCATGATGGTATAGGTTTGCTGCTGATCGGGTTCTTCTTTGAAACCTGTCATCAGCTTACGGGCGAAATGGGTTATGGTCCAGAAAAGGAATAGAATAGTCAGCCCGCTGGCCAGGGCATTCATTACATTCACCGCTTTGGCAGCTGAAGCCGGGTTATCCCCGAACAAGATGATGAAGAAGCGGCCCAGTAAAACAAAAAGCGGGGCACCCGGAGGGTGAGGCATCTGTACTTTATAACAGGCTGATACAAATTCACCGCAATCCCATAAGCTTCCGGATTTTTCAGCAGTAAGGATATAAGCAAGACACGCAATAGCACCAATTACCCAGCCGGTAATGTTATTGACTTTTCTGAAATTCATACAAAGATGGTTGGTCTTTTTAACCCTTGCTTTGACGCCCAAAGCGGTGAGGGACGTGCAAAAATAGGGAAGGAGCTAAATTAAGGGCAAAAGAATAAGATAAAAGTTAAAACGGTTGAACATTTGAATAGATTTGTCAGGTGCAGGGAATCAATGGTTTGTGAACGGACTAGTTAATCAAGAAAGCACCTATTTGCTTTTCCCGGCCCTCTTTTGAAGAAATTAGCAATGAAACAAGGTGTTCCATCCTGGGTATTGAAAATTTATTCTATTTTAAATT
>DATAHC010000403.1:0-2343 GCA_036263415.1 Flavisolibacter sp. | reverse complement strand
AGCCGGCAGAATGAGCCCAGGGTATACATGTTTTCCGGCGGCATCTACAGTTTGCGCTCCGGAGGGAGGGGTGACAGAAGTACCTACCTGGGTGATCTTCCCATTAACGATCACAATAGAAGCATTATTCAATACCTGTCCGTTTCCCACATGCACGGTTGCATTGGTAATGACAACAGGTTGCGCCTGTTTGGGTGCGGGGTATACGGTTTCCTGCGCCTGTAAGCGGATCAGGGAACAGAACAGCGATACTATGAAGAGTGTTTTTTTCATTTCTTACAGTTTAGTTGTTATCCGATTCTGTAGCATCAATAGTAAGGAAGCCATGGCTGTGATTATGATCATCACAGGTATGCATGATCTGGTAGCTGGGAACAGCCGGCTGAACAGGAGCCCCACTGCGCTTCTCTCCTACCATTTTCTTCACCAGGCGGTTTCTTTCTGCATCTACCTGAGCCTGCATTCTGGCATCATTCTCCCGATCGAAATAGATGGTACCATCGACAATCGTATAGAGCGACTTGGCATAAATGCTCAACGGATGATCGCTCCAAACTACTACGTCGCCATCTTTACCAACCTTAAGGCTACCCACCTTTTCTTCCACATGCAGCATTTTAGCAGGATTCAGCGTGACCATTTTCAAGGCTTCCTCCTCTGTAACACCGCCATACTTTACAATTTTGGCGGCTTCCTGATTCAGGCGGCGGGCCATCTCTGCATCGTCTGAATTGATAGCAACGTTCAATCCCACTCTTTGCATAATAGCGGCATTATACGGAATAGCATCCTGAACCTCCATTTTATAAGCCCACCAGTCAGAGAAGGTAGACGCATTGGCGCCATGTGCTTTCATCTTATCGGCCACCTTATATCCTTCCAGGATATGGGTGAATGTATTATAATGATAACCCATGCGGTTGGCTACTTCCATCGCGCTATTGATCTCACTTTGAACATAGGAATGGCAGGTAATAAAGCGCTTGTTTTCCAGTATCTCCACAAGGGCATCCAGTTCCAGGTCGCGGCGCGGGGCCGTCGTCCCTTTTTTACCTTTATTGGATTCATATTCCTTCCAGGCTTTCTGATAATCCTTCGCACGCGTGAAGGCATCTACCAGTACCTGCTCTACACCCATACGGGTATCAGGATAGCGGTTCTGCAATCCGTTGATGGCGGGAGAACGCTTGACGTTTTCGCCGAGGGCAAATTTGATCTGGCCTGGCCATCCCCTGAATTTCAGATCATCGTCATCTGCACCCCAGCGCAGTTTGATCAATTGGGTTTGTCCGCCAATGGTATTAGCAGAACCATGAAGAATATGAGATGTCGTTACCCCGCCGCTTAGCTGGCGATAGATATTGATATCATCCGGATTGAGGTTATCGGCAATCCGTACTTCAGACGTTACGCTTTGTCCGCCTTCATTAATGGAAGCCGCAGCTATATGGGAATGTTCATCTATAATACCGGGCGTGACATGTTTTCCGGTGCCATCAATGGTGCGTGCACCTGCATCGGAGAGATTTTTCCCTACTGCAGCAATCTTACCATTCCGGATTAATACGTCGGTGTTTTGCAAAACGCCTTCCTTCTCATTGGTCCAAACGGTTGCATTCTTAATCAGAATGGTCTCCTGTTTGGGAGCCTGGTCTTCAGACCAGCCAAAAGGTTCGAAGGGATATGTTACTTTTCCGAGCTGGCCCATCGGACGCTTCCGGGAACTATCAGCTTTAGCCGCCAGAGGTTCCGTGTACGTAGCCGTCCAGGAAAACTGGTTGCCGGCACTGTCAACACCAAATCCGGACCAGACATCATTGTTTACAATACCGCTCAGGCTTAAATTTTCACCACCTCTTCCCCTTCTTTCAGGAGCGACATTGATACGAACCTGGCGGCCGTCATAATAAAACTTGGAGGTAACCGTATCCTTTCCGATCAGGCTGGCAGCCGAGTTGGATTTAAAATCGAGTACATAATTTACAGGACCAGAAGCTGTATTCAATACCAGTTTATACTTTCCTCTCAGATCATTCCATACATCATCATTCACCCCGTACTTATGCCCCTGTATCCAGTTCTGATAGATCGTTGTTTTTTCACTGAATACCGGACCTGAAGTAATGAGGAAATTAGCCCATTTACCTGGCTCCAGGCTACCCACCTGGTCATAAATACCAAGAATCGTAGCCGGCGTTTTCGTCAGTGCATTCAGGGCTGTTGTTTCCGTAAGGCCATAATTCAGGGCCGTACGAAGATTTGTAATAAACTGTTTCGCATCTCTTACGTCTGCAGTGGTAAGACAGAATGGAATACCTGCTTTTTCCATCGCGGCCGGATTTG
>DATAHC010000402.1:0-26175 GCA_036263415.1 Flavisolibacter sp. | reverse complement strand
TTTCAGGTTGTCGGCGATGGTCTCCAGGCTTTCAGCATAATAAATGGAAGTGCCCCGGAATAGATAGATATAGGTGACCATGCGTTCAAAAATATGGTTGAGGGGCAGAAAGCTGAGGGCTTTCTGTCGCTCGCCCGGCGGAAAGCAGGGCATCGATGCGATCACATTCGAAAGAATGTTGCGGTGCGAGAGCATGACTCCCTTCGGCGTTCCGGTAGTGCCGGACGTATAGATGATCGTGAACAGGTCTTCCGTATCGATCCCTGCGGACAGGGTAGCCATATGTTCATAGTGTTCCTCCTTTCCCAGGTCAAGCAGCTCCTTCCAGTGCGGGGCACCGCTGACGTGTTCAAAACTATACACGGCACGAATGCTGGGCACCCGGGGGCGTACATTCTGAACTTTATGGAAAAGATCTTCATCGTTTACAAATACGGCTTTCACCTGCGCATCATTCAGCACATATTCCAGATCGTTGATATGAATAGTAGGATAGAGCGGCACAAGGATAACGCCGATCTGCTGCACGGCCAGGTCCAGGAACATCCATTCCGGACGGTTCTTGGCCAGAATGGCAATCTTATCGCGGCCCTCCATGGACTTATCGGCATTGCCATAACCCATGGCCAGCAGGCCGGTGCTAAGCCGGTCCACCAGGCTCTTTACCTCCTGGGTAGAGTAGCTGCGCCATTGTCCGCCTTCCTTTGCTGCCAGAGCCGCCTCAATGCCGCCTTGCTTCAGTTGTTCCTCCAGGCAATCGAATAATCTGTGGGGATGGTGCATAGCAATCTTTCTGTTTAGTTCTCTTCGTACAATTTAGGTAATTCAGCATAGATATGAAAATCAGCACGCATAAAAAAAGCTTTCCGTAGAAAGCTTCACTATTTTCAATTGAAACGTATTAAAGTTCCTGGTAATACTGGCCGGAAGGCATCTTGAATACCCGGCTCTTCTGGAATGCAGAGAACTTATTAAAAGCATCCGGATTATTCTTTGACCACTGGTCGTATGCCGGCAGGTTCTCTACGGCGCCGAACAGCCACTGATTGTAGGCTTCGAACATCCCGTCACGAATCAGCTGTTGCTGGTAATCGAATAATTTGAAAGGATATTTTTTGCCGTAGCTGGCAAACCAATCTAGGATAAAGCGGGTGCGGATCATGTTCAGGGATTCAGTAGTAATACCTTTCGACACCAGCGAAGCTTGCTTGTCGAAGGTTTGAAAAACAGCTTTTGCAAAAGGGCTCTTCGTTTTATCATCCTTCATATCGGCATACAGCTTTTCCTTGTAAGCGCTCAGCAACAGCTTTTTCATTTGCGTAGCCCTTTCGGTAAGGTATTCCATGTTCACGAAGATCTCACCATAGATCAGTGTCCAGATCTTGTCTTTCGTATAGTAGTAGTACAAAGCAGCGTTATAATAATTCCCTGCATTGGAGGGATCGGCTTCAATTCCTTTCTCCCAGTATTTGATGGCCTCGTAATCGTTCTTCGCCCACAAGAGCTCACCATACTCGCTGTACAGGGCACCGCTGTTCGGGAACTTCTTCAGCGCTTTTTTATACATTTTATCAGCGTCTTTCACCTCTTCCAGAGCCTTGTATACATTACCGGCAATCTGGTACACCACCACATCGGCATCATCGCGCTCCAGCAGTGGCTTTACATGATCCAGCGCTTTGGAATAATCTCTCTTGTAATAGTAAGAAAGCGTCAGGTCTTTTTGTAAGGAAAGATTATTGGGGTCCTGCTGCAGGGCCCTGTTCAACACCAGGATGGCATTGTCCCAGTCGCCGGTACGCATAAATCCGCGTGCTGTTTCAGCAGGGGTTTGCTCGGTAGGGGATTGCGCCAGCGAAGCCGTTGCCAGGCCAAGGGAAAAGAGTATCAGAAACAATTTCATTCTTGCTGTTTTAATAGTTGAACTGATGCTGCACATCAGAAGCTCAAAGTAAAATGAAAAAGAGACGGTTTACTGCGCCTCTTTGAAAATTACGATTTATTTAAGGCTCTTAAATGATATGGGTCAGCAGGCCATCCCGCAGCTTGGGTTCAAACCAGGTGCTTTTGGGCGGCATCACATTTCCGCTGTCAGCAATATCGAACAACTGCTGGATGCTCACCGGATGCAAACTGAATGCCACTTTCGCCTCCCCGTTAGCTACGCGCTTCTCCAGTTCAGCCAGTCCGCGGATACCTCCTACGAAGTCAACCCGGTTATCCGTGCGCGGATCTTTGATACCGAGCACATTATCCAGCACGTTCTCCTGAAGTATGGTAACATCCAGTACGCCGATCGGATCTTCCCGGAAGCTGCCTTCCTTAGCTGTCAGGCGGTACCATTGGTTGCCCAGGTACATACCAAACCGGTGAAGGGCATCGGGCGCCACCGCGGCGGCAGCTTTTTCAATGGTGAAGGAAGTCTCCAGCTGCTGCAGGAAGGCTTCTTCGGATAAGCCATTGAGGTCTTTGGCAATACGGTTATAATCCAGTATCGCCAGCTGGTTGGCCGGAAAGATGGTGGTGAGAAAATACTTTGCGTCTTCACTATCCGGTAGTTCCGCACTCACTTTGGCAGCAGAAGCAGCGCGGTGGTGACCATCGGCGATGTAGGTGAAGGGTACTTTTTCTTTAAACAGGTTGGTAATGGTATCGATCGTAGCCGGGGCATCGACCACCCAGATCGCATGCGTAACGCCATCGGCAGCCGTAAAGTAATACGTAGCAGTATGCTGCTTTTTCCAGTGCTCGAAAACATCGTTCAGCTCTTTGATGTCTTTGCAGGCCAGGAATACATTGCCTGTTTGCGCACGGATGGTGCGCATATGATCGATCCGGTCCTTTTCCTTTTCCGGACGGGTGAATTCATGCTTGCGGATCACATCCTTATGATAGTCCTCCACGGAGGAAACGCAGACCAGTCCTGTTTGTGTGCGTCCTTTCCAGGCCAGTTCATAGATATAATAGCAGGGAGCTTCCTCCCGGAATAAAATACGGCCTTCTATAAAACGATCCAGGTTTTCCTTGGCCTTCCGATAGACCGCTTCGCTGTGAATATCCGTTCCTGAAGGCAGGTCGATCTCGGCTTTTGTTACATGCAGAAAACTCAGCAGGTTATCACCCACTTCTTTCCGGGCTTCTTCCGAATTCAGTACATCGTAAGGTCGGGATGCCACCTGGGCAGCATATTCATTGTGCGGACGTAGGGCTTTGAAGGGTTTGATCAGGGCCATTAACTTATGATTTGGTTTGATTGAAATGGGTCATCAGATCGGTGATCGCTTTTACACTCTCTATGGGAAGTGCATTATACATGGAAATCCGGAAGCCGCCGGTAGTACGGTGACCTTTAATGCCGATCATATTCTCTTTTTCACAAAGTGCAATAAATTCCTTTTCCGCTGCTTCATCAGCAATAGTAAATACGGCATTCATCTTACTGCGGTCTTCCCGCGCCACAGTGCCTTTGAATAAAGGAAGGCGGTCCAGCGTATCGTAAAACAGCTTTGCTTTGGCATCATTCTGCTTTTCAATAGCCGCCACGCCACCGGTCTTCTTCAGCCAGCGCAGGGTGAGCATGCATACGTAGATGGCAAAAACAGGTGGTGTATTCAGCAGAGAGCCTGCTTCAATATGATTACGGTAATCCAGCATGGTCGGAAGTGTGCGCTGCACCTTACCCAGCATACGGGGATTCACCACCACGATATTTACACCGGCTGCGCCAATGTTTTTCTGCGCTCCGGCATAGATCAGGTCGAATTGGTTGAAATCTACCTGCCGGCTCAGGATATCACTGCTCATATCCGCTACCAACGGAACCCCCTTGTTATAGAAAAGGGAGAGATCCTGCCACTGCGTACCATATACGGTGTTATTGCTGGTGATGTGCAGGTAGGCCGATTTCGGATCCACCTGGAAATCTTTCGGTAAATGGCGGTATTGATCAGCCCTGGAGCTGCACACCACCTCAACATTCCCGAACTGCCTGGCTTCCTTGATCGCCTTGGTGCCCCAGATGCCCGTATCAGTATAGGCTGCGGTGGCAGCCTGGTCAAGCAAATTCATGGGTACCTGGAAGAACTGGGTAGAAGCGCCTCCGTGGAGGAACAGCACTTCGTGCCCGGAATCTAACCCCATCAGCTCCTTAAGAGTCTGCAGGGCCTCGTCGATGACCGCCTGGAAGATCTTGGTACGGTGGCCGATCTCCAGGATCGATAAGCCGGTATCATTAAAATTGATCAGGCCGCGGCTGGCCTCTTCAAAAACCTCTTTCGGAAGGACGGAAGGACCGGCACCGAAATTATGGACAGGTCTGGTCCCGTTTTGAGGAGCGGTTACCAGGATGTGTTCTTGTTGCTGCGTGTTCATGGCTTACAGTTGGAGGGGCAAAGGTAAATCCTAAAAAAGGAATAGGTTCAGGTTCATTCTTCCGGCCTTCCCAGGATGGGCCCTTTCAGCCAGGCCTGGTTCAGTTGATCCAGCTCCTGGCGGTCCGTTTCTGTAAATCCTTCCGCAGTGCTGTTACGCAGATCCGGCTGGCCTGCATTGATCCAGGCTGTATACCAGAAACTGGCCACGGCATAAACGGATTGGCGCATCCGCCGCTCGATCATTCCTTTAAGCTTTTTATCGTAAGCGGTCGCAAAGGCACTGGAATACTGGCGGATAGTTTTTCCATTGCGTTCCTCAAATGCATATTTTTTATCATCCGGAAAACTGGCCGACAGGTCTCTTTCCAGGCGCAGTACAGTATCGGCTGCTGCAGCACTTTCCCGGACCCTTTTCCATATAAATGCCGTTGGATTACTGATATAGCTGGCCTTTTCCATGAAAAAGCTCCATTCCTTTTCTTCCAGGAGCTCCGGAATACGGCTTTCCCAGAAGCCGTGAATGCCCCGCTGGCTTGTTTGCTGTCCATTGTAATTGGAAGTCGCATGCAGGGGCACATGCGCATCCCCTATGTAATGGCCGATATCGGCAGAAAGCTTCAGGATGCCGGCTATGTTTTTTTCTTTAAACGCATGGGTGAGCCGCTGCAGCATAACAGGAATCCACCAGGGCACGATGCCATGCGCCTTTATGGAGTCTTCGCCATATTTACGAACGGCTTCCTCAAAATGCATAGGAAGCGAATCTGGATGCTGTGAAGCGTAGTGGTCCAGGTCAATAAAATGCCGCGGGCCTTCCTCTGCCAGTAAGTACCGGCGCTTATCCGGATCCACAGCATGGTCGCGAAGGAAAGCAATATGCGGTTTATAAAAAGCAACCAGTTCCGGGGGCAGCAGGAACACAGCGTAATAATTGATCTGCCGGTGGCCATAAAAGCCCCAGCAGTAGGCGGGTAACTGGATCAGGATCAGGAGGCTGCAAAGAAATCCTTTCTTCGGTATAAAGCTATTCATGGGGTTTGTCTTCGTCTACCTTGGTCACCCCGCCGCTGATCGCAAACTTCATCGCATCGGTGGCGTTGATGTTGGTGATCTGCTTAACGCGGTTTCCGGGCAGAAGATACACATTCCCGGCAATAGAATAAGACATGGGGATATACACCGCCACATATTCTGAAAAGCCGAAATCCAGTGTCTCATCCTGGGTAATGAAGCCCACCCGCCACACATCGTTATCATCGATATTGGCCAGAACGGGCCGGTTGAATTTCTTCTTTTCCCCTGCAAAGGCTTCAAAGAATTCTTTGGTAGTGGAATAGATAAAGCGGATGCCGGGTGTCTTCACCAGGATACTATCGAATAAATTGAACATCCGGTTCTTGATAAAAAAGGAGCTGAGGTAGCCGATTATAATAATCGCTACTATAATGATCAGAAAACCAAGGCCATAATTGCGTATGTGAACCACACCGTTGGCATCCGTTTCCGTAAAAATGGGGATCAGGTTGTCAATGCTGCTTACCACCCAGTACACTGCATAGGCTGTAATGGCAAGTGGGGCTATTACCAGAAGGCCCTGTAGCAGATATTGAAAAAGTTTACTGAATTTAAATCCTTCAGCAGCAGGAGCATTTGGCTCATTCATGTGGCAAAGGTAATTACACATGTCAACCTATAAATGCGGCCTTTCATAAAAAAATAACATTGGAAACTTTGGTAACGAAAAAAGTTTCCATAGTTTTGCGCCCGAATTATGGAACCCAAAGAGCGCATATTAGAGAAGGCCCACGAGCTGTTTTTCCGCTACGGACTCCGTTCGGTGTCAATGGACGATATAGCGGCGCAGCTGGGTATGTCGAAGAAGACCCTCTATCAGTATTTTGCTGATAAGGATGAGCTGGTAAATGCCGTTTTTGACCGTATCCTCACTGCAAACAAGGAAGAGTGTGTGGCGTGCAATGCCAAAGGCGAGAACGCGATCCATGAGGTTTTTCTGTCTCTCGACCTGCTCGAGGAGATGCTGGCTCATATGAATCCGGCCGTGCTGTTCGATATGCAGAAATATCATCCGACTGCCTTTAAGAAATTTCAGGATTACCGGAATCAGTTCCTGTATAAGATCATCAAGGAGAATCTGGAAGAAGGGATAAAGGAAGAGCTATACCGGCCGGAGATCGATGCGGATATTCTCACCCGCTATCGCCTGCACAGTATCATGCTGTCTTTCGATCCGGAGATCTTCCCTTCGAATAAAACCCAGCTGGTCTATATCGAACAGCAATTACTGGAACATTTTCTATATGGAGTGGCTACGCCAAAGGGGCAGAAGCTGATCCAGAAATATAAAACACAACGAACCAAAAATTAAGATAGAATGAAAAGAGGATTATCAGGCCTGGTAGTATTTTTCCTTTGGGGCTTCGCCCTGCAGGCAGGAGCACAGGAGCGGCATGAATTTTCAGCCAAAGATGCCGTAGACTATGCTCGTAAGAACAGTGCACAGGTAAAGAATGCTTTGCTGGATATTCAGATCCAGCAGCAACAGAATAAAGAGATCACGGCTTCGGCCTTGCCCCAGATCAACGGTAATGCAGGGCTTAACTATTTTCCGAATGTGGGGATACAAACCTTCCCGAACTTCATTGCTGCCGGTACATATGGGGTGTTGTCTCAGGAAGGGGTTAAGAACGGAGCCGGCCAGCCGATTGCCGCACCTTCCGATTTTGGCTTCATACAGGCACAGTTCGGCACCAAGTTCACCAACTCGGTTGGCATAAGCCTGCAGCAGCTGCTTTTCGACGGACAGGTTTTTGTGGGTCTGCAAGCCCGCAGGGCCTCTATTGAATTCATAACAAAGGCTTCCGAGGTAACGGAAGAGAACATACGGGCTAATATCTATAAAGTCTACTACCAGCTGGCGGCCAGCAGGAATCAGATCGGTATCCTCGATGCCAATATCGCCCGGCTGCAAAAGTTAGCCTCCGATACCAAAGCGTTGTTCGAGAACGGATTTGCCGAGAAGCTGGACATCAGTAAGATTGATGTACAGTTGTCGAACCTGCAGACGGAAAGGCAAAAGGCACTGAACCAGGTTAACAATGGATACCTTGGTTTGAAGCTTTTGATGGGTATGCCCATCCGCGATTCGCTGGTGCTGACCGATAGCATTACCTACAACGATATTCGGAATGGTGTGTTGGAAGCAACCCAGTACAACTATACCGATCGCAAGGAATTTCAATATGCCGAGATCGGACTGAAGCTGGGCGAGTATAACATCCGCCGTTATCAGCTATCCAAGCTGCCGACCGTTTCGCTTTCTTCCAATTATAACCTGAATCGCCAGGCCAACAAGTTCGGATTCGGCGGACAGTGGTTCAAAAGCTCCCTGATCGGATTGAATGTAAGTGTTCCCATTTTCAGCGGCTTCCGTAATGAAGCACGCATTGCAGGCGCACGGCTGCAACAGCAGCAGAACCGGAATAACCTGGAAGCGCTCAAGATCAGTATCGACCGCGATGTGCAGCAGGCTATCAATAACTATAGCAGCTCGCTGGCTACGCTGGATGCCCAGAAGCGGAATATGGAACTGGCAGAAACGGTGTATAACCAGACACGCCTGAAGTTTCAGGAAGGCATAGGCTCGAATACGGAGATCTCCACAGCGCAGAGCGACCTGCAGGTGGCCCAGAACAATTATATCCTGTCGCTCTATGATGCCATCTATGCGAAGATCGATTTCTTAAAAGCCACAGGCAAACTACAATAAACTAAAACCATCATGAACAAACTTCATAATATGCAAAAGAATCTATACGGACTGGTGCTGCTTGGATTGCTCCTCTCTTCCTGCGGCAATAGCAAGAAAGACGAAAAAGGTGCTGTCAACGATAAAAAAGCGCAGCTGGAAAAGCTGAAAGGCGAACAGAAGAAAGTAAATGACGAGATCGTGAAATTACAGGATGAAATAGCTAAGCTGGATCCTGCTTCCGTGGCAACGAATGCCAAGCTGGTAGCAATTGCTCCCGTGGCTGCCTCTTCTTTTGAACACTTCATTGAGCTGCAGGGTAATGTGGATGCTACCAATATATCCTATGTGGCTCCTCCGAACGGACAGGGCGGTGTGGTAAAGTCCTTGTATGTAACCCAGGGACAAAATGTAACGAAAGGACAGGTACTGGCCCGGCTGGACGATCAGCTTATCCGCCAGCAGGTGGAACCGCTGCGTGTACAGCTGAATGCTGCCAACGATACCTATAAGCGTACCAAGAATCTGTACGATCAGGGAATCGGCACTTACCAAACCGTGCTGAATGCCAAGACGCAGGTAGAGACCCTGCAGGGACAGATCAATACGATCAACCGCCAGGCGGCATTGATGACGGTTACGGCTCCTCAGTCGGGCGTAGCCGATTTGGTGAATGTTCGTGTAGGAGAAACTTTTGTAGGGGCAACGGCAGCTGGTCCGCAAATCCGTATTGTAAATACCAGCAACCTGAAGATCAAGGCCAATGTTCCGGAGAATTACCTGGACCGCGTTTCAGTGGGCAGTGCACTCGAAGTAATGGTGCCGGATGAGAATAACCGCCTGATCAATGCAACCATTACGGTAGTCGGAAGAACGATCGACCCGGCCTCCCGTACCTTTTATATCGAAGCAAAGATTCCTTCCAATTCCAACCTGAAGCCGAACCAGGTGGTGAAAGTACACATTAAGGACTATGGCAATCAGAACGCTATTACCATACCGGTGAATACTTTACAGAACGACGAGAAAGGAAAATTTGTAATGGTGGCCGTTACCGAAAATGGGAAGCTGATCGCTCGCAAGCGTGCTATCACCGTAGGCGAATTGTATAACGACCGGCTGGAAGTGAAAAGCGGTCTGCAGGCCAATGACCAGTTGGTAGTAGAAGGTTTCCAGGGTCTGTATGAAGGCCAGTTGCTGACCACACAGGGTAAATAACCCATCCGCATCAGAATTTTAGACGAACCAGAAGTAAAAAAGAAATCATGAGTGCATTAGAAAACTTTACAGGGAAGTTCAAGCAATTCAAGCCGACTACCTGGAGTATCAAAAATAAAACAACGATCTACCTGGTGATGGTGTTCATTACACTGGCTGGGGTGTATCAATTCATGACGCTGCCGAAAGAACAGTTTCCGGATATCGTGATTCCTACCATTTATGTGCAAACCATCTATGTAGGGAACTCGCCCAAGGATATTGAGAACCTGGTAACGCAGCCTATTGAAAAGCAGATCAAGGCTATTACCGGTGCCAAGATCAACAAAGTGAACAGTACCTCCGTTCAGGACTATTCTGCTATTACAGTGGAATTCGGTACGGATGTGAAAGTGGATGTGGCCTTGCAGAAAGTGAAGGATGCGATCGACAAGTCCAAGCAGGACCTGCCTACCGACCTTACCCAACAGCCGACGGCGCTGGAGGTGTCTTTTTCCGATCAGCCCATCATGTATGTGAATATTAGTGGTGATTATGATCTGCTCCGCATGAAAAAGATGGCCGATGACACCAAAGACCGGCTGGAAGAATTGCCCCAGATCAACCGTGTGGATATTGTAGGCGCCCCGGAGCGGGAGTTCCAGATCAATGTCGACAATTATCGTATGCAGGCGGCTGGTATTACGTACGATGATATTGCAAATGCCGTAGCGCGGGAGAATCTTGACATTTCCGGAGGACAGCTGGAAGTGGGGAATATGAAGCGGAACCTGCAGCTGAAAGGACAGTTAAAGACAGCGGAGGACATTCAGCAGATCCTGGTGCGGAACTCCACCGGAGCGGCAATCTACTTAAAAGACCTCGCCGCTATCAAAGACACGGTAAAGGAAACAGAAAGCTACGCTCGCCTCAATGGTAAAAAAGTAATTACCCTCAATATTGTAAAGCGTTCCGGTGAGAACCTGATCGAGACCTCTGATGCGGTAAAAGGTGTGGTGGAGGAAATGAAAGGAAACTATTACCCCAAAGACCTGAATGTGGTGACTACGGGTGATATGAGTGTGAAGACCCGGACTTCCTTTAACGACCTGGTGAACTCCATCGTGATCGGATTCGTGCTGGTACTGATCATCCTGATGTTCTTCATGGGTGTGACCAATGCCTTCTTCGTAGCGTTGTCGGTACCGCTGAGTATGTTCGTGGCCTTCCTGTTCCTGCCGGCCGCCGATATTATTGTCGGGTCGCACGTAACGCTGAACTTCATCGTACTCTTTGCGCTTTTATTCGGACTGGGTATCATTGTAGATGATGCGATCGTGGTGATCGAGAATACGCATAGGATCTTTGTGGAAGGAAAGGGGCGGATCAATTCGAATCGCTCAGCGATGATGGCTGCCGGTGAAGTATTCATTCCTGTACTGGCGGGTACCCTGACCACACTGGCGCCCTTCTTCCCCTTGTTGTTCTGGCCGGGCATTATCGGTAAATTCATGGTCTACCTCCCTACGATGCTGATCTTTACCTTATCGGCCTCGCTGATCGTGGCCTTTATCATGAACCCTGTGTTTGCTGTGGATTTCATGAACCACCCGGAAGGAGAGAAGCAGCCCAAATCGGCCATCTTCCGCAAACCGGCTTTGTGGATCGCTTTAGGTGCCGGTATCTTTCTGGACCTCGTAGGGGCGCGCTTCTTTGGTAACCTCATCATCTTCTTCGTGATTCTGGCTATACTGAACCGCTATTTTATCGATGATGCCATTCATGGGTTCCAGCACCGTGTGCTGCCCGGTATTATGAGACGGTATGAAACGGCTTTGCGCTGGGCGCTGAAGGGATGGAGACCGGTATGGCTGCTGGTAGCCACATTCGGTATGCTGGTATTCTCCATAGTATTAATGGGAATCGCTAAAGTGCCGGTGGTATTCTTCCCTAGCGGAGATCCCAACCAGGTATTTGTTTACCTGAAGTTACCCGTAGGTACCGATGTGGAATACACGGATTCGGTAACGCGGGTATTGGAAAACAAAGTCTATAAAGTGCTGGATATGGAAAATGGTAAGACCAATCCGATCGTCGAAAGCGTGATTGCCAACGTTGCCGTTGGTGCCGCCGATCCTACCAGTGGCGACAGAAGTACACGTCCGGAAAGAGGCCGTATCCAGGTCTCCTTTGTGGAATTTGAAAAACGGCATGGTAAATCTTCCGCCCCTTACCTGGACTCCATTCGCGCTGTTGTGAAGGGAATTCCGGGAGCAGAACTATCGGTGAATAAAGAGCAGGGCGGACCTCCAACAGATCCACCGGTGAATATTGAAGTGAAGAGTGAGGATTTCGATGCATTGATCCGCACGGCCGTGAATCTGAAAAATTATCTGGACTCGATCAATGTTCCTGGTATCGATCAGCTGAAGATGGATGTGGACCTGACCAATCCGGAGATCTCTTTAACGGTAGATCGTCAGCGTGCTTTGGCGGAAGGGGTTTCTTCCGCACAGATCGGCAGCTCGATCCGCACGGCCTTATTCGGTCGCGAAGTATCCAAGATCAAGGAAGGAGAGGATGAATACAAGATCCAATTAAGAAATACGGAATTGCAGCGTAAGAATCTGGTGGATTTATTGAATACCCGTGTGAGCTTCTTTGACATGGCACGGGGTTTCAAAAGTGTTCCGATCATCTCACTGGTGAAAGTAGATTATACCAGTACGTTGGGTAGTGTGATCCGCAAGAATCAGAAAAGAGCGATTACGTTGACCTCAAACGTTCTGGAAACGCAGGGATATACAGCGACAGGCGTAAACCAGGTGCTTGCCAACTATATCGGCAGCTTTAAGAAGAAGCCGGAGAATGTGACTATCAACCAGACCGGTGAAGGAGCACAGCAGGCTGAAACAGGTGCATTCCTGGGAAGGGCATTGATGATTGCCCTGGCACTGATCCTGTTCATTCTGGTATTGCAGTTCAACTCTATCAGTAAGCCGGTGATCATCCTGACGGAGATCCTGTTCAGTGTCATTGGTGTATTGATCGGCTTCGCACTTACGGGTATGACCATATCTGTTGTAATGACCGGTATTGGTATCGTTGGTCTGGCAGGTATCGTAGTAAAGAACGGTATCCTGGTGATCGAGTTCACGGATGAACTGCGGGCAAGAGGTATGAAGACCCGTGAGGCCGTAATTCAGGCGGGTAAAACCCGTATTATCCCCGTGTTGCTGACGGCTCTGGCTGCGATCCTGGGCTTCATCCCGATTGCCGTGGGTTTCAACATCAACTTTATTTCACTGTTTGCCGATCTGAATCCGCACATCTTCTTTGGAGGAGATAACGTAGTGTTCTGGAAGCCGCTTTCCTGGACCATCATCTTCGGTCTGGCTTTCGCCTTCTTCATGACCTTGCTCATTGTTCCGGCTATGTACCTGATCTCTGAGCGGTTGAAGCGACCGATGCGGAATATGTATGGCGGTAAATGGATTTCCTTCCTCGGCATTCCGCCGTTAACGCTGGTATTTATTCCGCTGATGTTTGCTACGATGATCCGGCACAGAATAGATGTACGCAGAAGAAGAAGAAAACTGAAGAATGACGCAAAAGCAAACGAAGCATTTATAGGCAGTTGGTTATAAGTATGGATTTTACAGCAAGATTGGTAGCGGCCCGCGTTAGCGGGCCGCTTGCATTATGGAATATCGAACAGGGAACAAGGAATTTTGAATCATGAAGTAAACAGTTCTATCCTTCGTCATTTATCAGTTCCTTGTTCCCTGTTCGATATTCAACTGTTCGATATGCATCAGCTTCTTGTTTCTCCCAGATCCTGACCCTGTGTTTTCTTTTTACCGGCGAGCTTCAGAAAGAATACTACGGCTACTATAATGGCGATCAGAGCTATAAATGGAATGATCATATAAAATGTTTTAGAGGAATAGAAAATTCAAAACCATGCCAGTAGCGCATAGTAGAGTTTGAAAATGAGATGCTACAGATCAATAGCAGAGACGGTATTGTGGTCGGAAAGCCGACGTCTGAAGTCAGACATCTGAAAGCTCTCCGAACTGTTTTATCGGCACATGGGCATATTACCGAATCCGCCTTATCAACTCGTTTTGCCTTTCCGGTCCCAATGGTCCTTGATAATGACGCCGCTTTTATCCTTCACGATCACGCGGGCATAGCGATCTCCCTTGATCGTTCCATCATCACTAAGCTTACCAATGAATAAGCGGGTGGCCATCCCTTCTTCATCTGTTTGTATGGCCATATCATTGCCCCGGTAACGAAGATGTACCATGGTAGAAGGTTCATAGATCTTCTTCAGCTTCTTCAACAGATCTTCCGATAGGTTCATAACATCTACTGCACAATTATCATGCATAAAAAAACGCCCCGTACAGGGGCGTTTTTTTATAAGGTCTAAATCATCATTTTACGCATCAGTGATCACTCATCACTGATTTCTCAGAAAGCCTTCTTATCTACCTTATTGCCATCGGCATCCAGCTCTACAATTTCATAGCCGAGCTTCTTCACCCCTTCCAGGATCTTAGCCTTGTCTCCAACCAGAAGGATGTTGAGCTTCTCCGGATTGATGTACTTTTTAGTGTACTCCAGCATCTGCTGTTTGGTCATGCTCTTCAAAATCTTCGCCTGAAGCTCAGGATAGTTCGCCGGCAGGTTATAGTCGAGTATACGGCGGATGAACTGGGCTTTCTGCGGACCGGTTTCGTAGCGAAGGGCATCGCTCTGACCAATAGCGCCGCGCATGAAATTCATCTCTTCATCAGTAGGGCCGCTGGCCAGGTATTCTTTCGTCATACGCATCACATCAGACAAGGCGCTGTCCGTTACATCTGCCTTGATGCCGGAACTGAAACGGAACTCGCCGGAGTACTCATCACCGCTGAAGCGGCTGCTGGCACCATAGGTCCAGCCCTTCTCCTCGCGCAGGTGCATATTCAGGCGACTGTTAAAGCCACCACCCAGCGGGAAGTTGGCCAGGAAGGCTTTATAGTAATCTCCGGTTGCATCATACTTCAGGCCTGTAGCATAACCTACGCGGAATTCCGTCTGAGCGCCTTTGGGCACATCTACCAGGTATACTTTTGTTTTATCTACGGCAGGCGCTGCAACCGGTTTTTGCAATACAATTTTTTTCTTCGGCAATTTGTTCAGGAAGGCCAGCTTTGGCAATACTTCCTCCTGTTTGATATCACCAACGATCACCACCTTGGCATCTTGCGAGGTCATATAGTTCGTATAGTAACCTTCAATGTCCTTAAGGGTGATATTCTTGACTGTCTCTTCGGTGCCGTCTTCATTTATACCTAGAATATTGTTCGCACCGTAGTTCACTTTGGCAAATACATCGTTGGCAATCGTAGCCGGCTGTGCTTTTGCCTGTTTGAAGCTTTGCAGCAGTTGCTGCTTCAGGCGGTCAAAAGCCTGTTGGGTGAACTTCGGATTGTAAAGGCGCTCTTCGAGCAGGGCCAGTGTTTTATCGAAGTTCTTTTTCAGGGACTGAACCGTGAACGTTACATCATCCACATTGCTCACAATGCTGATAGAGCTGCCGAGTTTCTGCAGCTCGTTGGTAAGCTGTTCGGCGGTATAATTCTTCGTGTCTTCCAGCATCATATCCGTGAAGAAACTGGCCAGTCCGGCCTTGCTAAGATTACCGGCAGAGGCCAGGTGCCCTCCGGGTATGCTGAGCGAAAACGTAACGGTCGGGATCTCAGTGTTTTCGGCACCGATCACTTTCGCGCCATTGGGCAATTCCTTCTTCCAGAATTTCGGAACTTTCACCACCGGGTTGCCGCCGTTGCCCGGAATTTTTGTACGGTCGAAATTATCTTTTGCCTTGTTGTATTGCAATCCCGCGTAGCCATAATCCGGAGCGATATACTTTGTCGTATCGATCTTGAAATTATCCGGTGCCGCTACTAAGGATTCCTGTCCCTTGGGTAATACGCTTAAAAGTACGGCTCCTTTATTTTTCAGGTATTTGTTATAGGCAGCCATCACATCTTCCTTCGTTAAGGAAGAATACATCTTCAGCAGGTCGGCAATTTTATTGGGGTTGCCGGTAAAAGTCTGAAAATTGGCCAGCTGGGTCACTTTACCCTGAACGCTCTGGAGCCCGTTGATCAGTTGAGATTCACGGCTTCCCTTGAACTTGGCAATATCGTCATCGCTCACACCACGCTTTTCGAATGAATCGAGTGAAGCATGGAATAAGGTATCCATCTGAGCCAGTGACTTTCCCTGCATGGGAGTGAGCTGGAAAATGAATTCGCCCGACAATTCATCAAAGCGGCTGAAGCTGCTGGCCTGAAGGGCCAGTTGCTTTTTAACAAGGGTCTGATACAGCACCGAGCTTCTGCCCTGACCGATCAGTTGGGCCAGGCATTGCAGGGCCGCCATGTCCTTATTATAATTCGGAACGGTAGGATATACCACCAGGAATAATGGCAGGCGGGCATAGTTATCGGTATACGAAACGTAACGGTTGCCTTCCAGCTGCGGAGCCGGGATGGCGGCAGGCTTTACTTCCGGACCTCTGGGAATGGCTCCGAAATATTTCTCTACCATCTTAACCACATCGGCTGTTTTTACATCACCGCCAATGGTGAGGGTAGCATTATTGGGACCATACCAGCGAAGGAAGAAATTCTTCAGGTCGTTCACATCACCACGGTTGAGGTCTTCGATATAGCCGATCACTTCCCAGGAGTAAGGATGGCCATAAGGATACAGGTTTTTGCTGAAGGTCTCTGAAGCCAATCCATAAGGCACATTGTCCACGCGCTGGCCTCTTTCATTTTTTACGGTAGCCCGCTGCACCTCAAAACGCTTTTGCGTCACCTGTCCCAGCAGAAATCCCATACGGTCGGCTTCCAGCCAGATCGTCTTTTCCAGCAGGTTGCTCGGTATGGTCTCATAGTAATTCGTGCGGTCGCGGTTGGTAGAGCCATTCAGGGAACCGCCGCCTCCGGAAATGATCTTGTCATGTTGTCCCTTCAGGGCATTGTCGGAGCCTTCGAACATCATATGCTCGAAGAAGTGGGCAAAGCCCGATTTACCGATCTGTTCGCGGGCGGAACCTACATGGTAGGTAACATCCACATGCACCACCGGGTCGCTGTGGTCCTCGTGAACGACCAGCGTAAGGCCATTGGGCAAAACGTACTTTTCGTAGGGAATGACGATCTCGTCTCCCGTTTTGGTTACTTTTTCAACCAGCTTCGCCTGACTGAAGGCGGCCATAAAGGCTACGCTCGCAAAAGCGGTAAGCAGGTTTCGTTTCTGTACTATCATGTGTTGTGATTTGAGCATTATCAAACGGATCCGGATCCGCTAGGTGAGCAGCACCGGTTCTTTCAGCACGTCCGGTCTTTCGCAAATAAAGGGAATCTTCTTCTAAGAGGACGGGAATTATGGGTATTCGTTGTATGGGCAAGTGGAAATTTGATAAATGGCGGAAGAGGTAGGTATTTATTATAATATGAAAGGCGGCCCTATGGACCGCCCTTCACTATTGATTATTGACTATTGACTATTGACTATTGATTATTCACTTTTGACGCTCTCAATGACTGACGCGATCAGAAGGCTTTTTTGCCATCTACCTTATTGCCGTCTGCATCGAGCTCGATCACCTCGTAGCCGAGCTTTTTCACGCCGTCCAGCACCTTTGCCTTATCACCTACCAGCAGAATGTTCATCTTGTCAGGATTCAGGTACTTCTTGGCGAAGGCGCTCATCTCCGCCTTGGTCATGCCTTTCAGGATCTTTGCCTGCAGCTCGGCATAATTGGCGGGGAGGTTATAATCCAGGATCCGGCGGATGAACTGGGCTTTCTGAGGGCCGGTTTCATAACGAAGGGCATCACCCTGACCGATCGCATTCTTCATGAAGGCGACTTCTTCCTCGGTAGGACCATTGGCCACATAATTCTTGATCTCTTTCATTACTTCCACCAGCGCGCTGTCTGTAGCACCGGCTTTAATACCGGAGCTGAAGGTGTACTGACCGCTATAGTCATCACCGCTAAAGCCACCGCGTGCGCCATACGTCCAGCCTTTGTCCTCCCGCAGGTTCAGGTTCAGGCGGCTGTTGAAGCCTCCGCCCAGCGGAAAGTTCATCAGGTAAGCCTTGAAGTAATCGCCTGTGGCATCATATTTCAGGCCGTTGGCATAGCCTACGCGAAACTCTGTCTGTGCGCCTTTAGGCACGTCTACCAGGAACACCTTTGTTTTATCAACCGTCGGATTGGCCTCTGGTTTCGGAAGCACGATCTTTTTCTTAGGAAGCTTATTGAGGAAGGCCAGTTTCGGCAATACTTCATCCTGCTTGATATCGCCTACGATCACCACTTTGGCGTCCTGAGACGTCATATAGTTATTATAATACCCTTCAATATCCTGCAGGGTGATATTCTTGATGGTCTCTTCCGTACCGTCCTGGCTGATGCCCAGGATATGGTTGGGTCCATAATTCACTTTGGCGTATACTTCGTCGGCAATGGTAGCCGGCTGACCTTTGGCCGCCTTGAATGACTGGATCGCCTGTTTTTGAATACGGTCGAAAGAAGCCTGAGTGAATTTTGGATTAAAGATACGCTCCTGCAATAGGGCCAGCGTAGGATCAATGTTTTGCTTTAAAGACTGCACGGTGAAGGTAACACCATCGATATTGCTGGTGACATTGATGGAGCTTCCCAGCTTTTGCAGCTCTACGGCCAGTTGTTCAGCCGTATAGTTTTTCGTGTCTTCCAGCATCATATCCGTAAAGAAGCTGGCCAGTCCGGCTTTGGAAAGATCTTTGGCCGAGGCAAGATGTCCCCCAGGAACCGTAATGGATACGGTAACCAGCGGCAGTTCGGTATTTTCCGTACCGATCACCTTAGCGCCGTTCGGCAGGTCTTTTTTCCAGAACTGAGGCACTTTCACAACCGGATTGGCACCGGCCGCAGGGATCTTGCTGCGGTCAAAAGCGTCTTTTGCCTTCGCATATTTCAATCCGGCATAGCCATAATCAGGTGCTGTATAATGGGAAGAATCGATCTTGTAATTGTCCGGCGCTGCCACCAGGGCTTCCTGGCCTTTGGGTGTTACACTCAGTACCACCGCATTCTTTCCTTTAATGTACTTGTTGTAAGCGGCCATCACGTCTTCCTTCGTTAAGGAAGAATACATCTTCAGCAGATCGGCGATCTTATTGGGGTTACCGGTGAAGGTCTGGAAAGCTGCCAGCTGAGAAACCTTGCCGGCAACGCTCTGCAGTCCATTGATCAGCTGCGCCTGTTGGCCGCCTTTGAACTTGGTCACATCTTCATCAGTAACACCACGGGCTTCAAAGCTGTCCAGCGACGCACGGAATAACTTCTCCATGTCTCCGAGGGTCTTGCCCTGGGCTGGTATGATCTGGAAGGTAAATTCACCGGCCAGTTCAGACAGTTGGCTGAAAGCGCTTGCCTGGAAGGCGAGTTGCTTCTTGGTAAGCTGTTGATACAGCACGGAATTACGTCCCTGGCCAATTACCTGGGCCAGGCATTGCAGGGCGGCCATATCCTTGTTATAGTTTGGTACGGTAGGATATACGATCGCCAGCAGGGGCTGACGGGCGTAATTATCGGTATAAGAGGCATAGCGCGTGCTTTCCAGCTTCACAGGAGCATAATTCTCAGCCTTCACATCTGGGCCTTTTGGTATCGGGCCGAAATACTTTTCTACCAGCTTTAATACTTCAGCTGTTTTTACATCGCCGCCAACGGTAACGGTAGCATTGTTAGGACCGTACCAGCGCAAAAAGAAGTTCTTCAGGTCATTTACGTCGCTGCGGTTAAGGTCTTCCAGGTACCCGATGGTGAGCCAGGAATAAGGATGCCCGTAAGGATAAAGGTTGCGGCTGTAGGTTTCGCCCACCAGTCCGTACGGACGGTTGTCGTAATTCTGGCCTCTTTCATTCTTTACGGTTGCGCGCTGGATCTCAAATTTCTTTTGCGTCACGGCATCGAGCAGAAAACCCATCCGGTCGGCTTCCAGCCACAGGGCCTTTTCCAGCTGATTGGCCGGAACGGTTTCATAATAATTGGTCCGGTCACGGTTGGTAGATCCGTTGAGGGTGCCGCCGGCATCGCTCACAATCTTGAAATGCTGTTCGTCGGCTACGTGGTCCGAGCCCTGGAACATCATATGCTCGAAGAAGTGGGCGAAGCCTGATTTACCGATCTGTTCGCGCGCGGAACCTACGTGGTAGGTAATATCCACATGCACCACCGGGTCGCTGTGGTCCTCGTGAACGATAACCGTAAGGCCATTCGGTAACTGATACTTTTCGTAAGGGATCACGATCTCTGATCCTGTTTTGGTCACTTTCTCGATCAGCCTGGCCTGACTGAATGCAGCCGAAGCTGAAAGCAGCGTGGCGGTAGCCAGCAGTAGAAATCTTTGTCTCATAATGTGTGTAGCTTTCTTTTGTAAAAAGGAGAGGGCCAATTTAAAGCAATTTGACAGGTGAAGGCTTACCATTTATCAAATTTCTGAAGGAAGCGAAAGGCGTAAAGGGGGTGGAATCCTTACCTTAGAAAAAAATTACAAAACTATGAATGGATATAGCCAGAGGGCCCACGAGATCGACTACCGCATATTCGGTGAAGAGATGCAATGCGTGGAAATTGAACTGGATCCGGAAGAAACAGCCATTGCGGAGGCCGGGGCGTTCATGATGATGGACGATGGCATTGAGATGGCCACGATTTTCGGCGACGGTACGGGCCAGCAGAAGGGTTTCCTGGGAAAGCTGATGTCGGCGGGTAAGCGGGTGCTCACAGGGGAAAGCCTCTTTATGACCACCTATACCAATATGGGTCATGGAAAGAAGAAGGTGTATTTCGCCTCTCCTTATCCCGGGAAAGTGATTCCGCTGGACCTGATTCGGCTGGGCGGTAAAATGATCTGTCAGAAAGATGCCTTTCTCTGCGCCGCCAAAGGGGTAACCGTAGGGGTGGAATTTCAGCGTCGCCTGGGTACCGGCCTGTTCGGAGGGGAAGGGTTTATTATGCAAAAGCTTGAAGGTGATGGGATGGCTTTCGTGCATGCGGGTGGACATATCATTGAGAGAGAGCTGATGCCGGGTGAGCTTTTGAAGGTAGATACGGGTTGCCTGGTGGCTTTCACGCCCACCGTAAATTATGACATTCAGTTTGTAGGAGGGATCAAGAATACCATTTTCGGAGGTGAGGGACTTTTCTTCGCTACGCTCCGCGGACCAGGACGCGTGTGGATACAAACCCTGCCCGTAAGCCGGCTTGCCAGCCGTATCCTGCAATATGGAACCGTAACCCGGAAAGATGAGGGAAGCATCCTGGGTGGATTGGGAAATATGATCGACGGTGACGGATGGTGAGTTAATGTGTCAATACGCCAATGTGCTAATATGCCGATCAAGGGACATTTATCTAATCTATTAGCTACAGTAATAGCCGGCCGCATTCAGGCCGGCTATTACTTTGTAATGATTGTTCACTGATTGCTGATCGCTGATTACTCATCACTCATCACTCATCACTGCTTCCCCGCCCCTGGATAGCCCGAAGCAAGAAGGATCTCATAGTCATCTTTTTTCTTCAGCAGCTGTATGAACTGCCTTAGCTGAAAGGAATCATTGGAATGGGCATAGACCTGGTCATGGGCCAGGAGTACCAGGTGATCCGGATGTTTAGTACGTTGGTGCGAAAAGGTGCTGTCGATCGCTTCGATCATTTTGTCGGCCGTGGTGGTAACGCTCATTGTCTTGGGGTCGAAATGCCATTCCAGGTCCCAGCCCATAACGATAAAGCCGGCTTTCTGCAGTGAATCGGCCGCCGCCGCACTCTTCTTCAGATCTGTAAACTTCAGGCTGTCGATGCGCCAGATGTTGCGGCCGGGCGTACGTACGATGGCATTGTCCAATCCCAGGCTGTCCTGTGAGCGCTGGAAGTCCTTTACTACCGAATCGGGCTGCTGATAATAGAATTCGTAGTGGTTATGCGCATGGGAAAAGCTGTGATTACAAAGCTCCACCTGGCTGGCCAGTTGCAGACTGTCCCATAGGGCATGCTGCCCGGTGCTGGCATATACATGCTCCCCTACTAGGAAGAAGGTCACAGGGATCTGTTCGTCCTGCATAATGTGCAACACATTTTTGGTGCCCTTGTTCGGACCGTCATCGAAAGTGAGATAGAGTTTTTTCTTCTTTGATTTTTTAAGCGGCACCTGCTTCTTTTCAGGAAGCTTTACCAGAACGGAGTCTTTGGAGATTTTAGGAGGTGAGGGTACAATTTTGAAAGGCTTGTGACAGGAGAGTACTAAAATGCATACGAGAAGGCCGGCTTTGTAAAAAGCGGCGGAAGGTTGATCACCTTCATCTGAAGATTCCATAAATGTTGTTGATTTGATATGAATGTAAGAACGGAGAAAGGCCGTTTGCAAATCTGTTTGGTTAAAGATTTTGTAAAGGCGAATGAAGTGCTGTAGGTTTTTAAAAAAGGGTTGGCAACATCCTTGCACCACTCCCTCTATGAGAAATCTAAGTCTTCTGTTTCTGCTGTTCTGCGGATTTTGTTCCTGCAACAATTCCGGTCATACCAAATCCTCAGCTACTGATACTGGTATAGCGATCCCGACAGATAATACCGTTCCTTCCGATACGGATGATCACAATAAACCGTCATCCGACTCTGTGCCCCTGGATGGTCCGCCGGTATATTTCCAGGATACCAGTCAGCGCCATACAAAATAAGTTCGGGAACCGTAGAAATACGCTTGACCGGGATGTTGCTTTTTTAGAACTTGCACTCAGTTTAATAGTTCTAAGCACTCAACCATAAGAAATTTTCGTCGGCTCTTGCTCTCTGTAAGCCCTCTTCGGAGGGCTTTTTTTTAGTAGAAGATGATCAACCGAAAACGTTAACCAGAACGAAGAGCATAATTACAACGGCCACCACTTTGATAACGGTTTTGGCAGCGTGGGAAGAGAACAGGTTTGTCATGGGATGTTGGTGTGTTTTGAGGCTGCAAAATTGCAGCGACTCCACGGCTCCACACCGCTCTTTTAGATTAACGGGGAAATTCAGTCGATAGCTCATAAACCTCCATCGATAAAGTATTCCCTCCTCACTGATCACTGATTGCTGATCACTCATCACTCCTCACTGATCACTAATTACTGATTGCTGCTCACTAATTCCTCCCCCTCGAAGGCTCGTAATCATAAGGGAGCTGATCAGCAAGGTTCTTCCAGCTCCAGTATCCCTGATTGATCCAGCTTTGCTGATCCAGGAAATAACCGTTCGGTTTGATCAGGATGCCGTCAAGCAGGTCGACATAGGAGATCTGGGTCTTTACATTCAGGGGAAGCTTATATTGAACCAGGTATTCCTTCTCGGGCGCTTTTTTGAGATAGGTGATGCTCACCTTGGCAGGGAACCACAATTCGGCATTGGTGGTACTGTCATTATAAAAATAGTAAGTGGTATCGTAAGGATTGGCCAGCCGGTCAAATTTAGTGGCTTCCGTGGAGGAGAGCATATCTACGGTGAAGCCTTCCTGCTTTAGCGTACTGTCGTAATAGGACCGGAGGAAATGAAGGCGGGAGCCATAATAGGTTTTTTCCCGGTTTTGCTTCCAAACCTGCTGCTTGGAGGCATCGCCCTCCATGGCGGCATACAGGCAATTACCCCGGTAGGAGTTGATATGGGTCTGAAAGTAATGAACAAAGGAATCCAGCTCGTACCGCATCGTATAGCCCAGCGCCTTATTCTCTACCTGCAGGGCTTCTGTAGCCAGCACCTTCATGCGGTCATTCCGCTTGTAGTAAAAGAACTTCAGCACCTGCGGATTCAGAAGGGTGCAGCTGTCCGCAAAAGGCGTGGTACCGATAAAGTGTTCGAGAAAGAATTTCCCGTATTTATCCCACCCGTCGGTTACCTCGTTACTGCTTCGGATTACCACTTCGCTCATACTGTTATCTGCTTTCTGAAGCTCCAGGTTGAACTCCCTGTCGGTCACCGCTTCAAAATTGATGGTGCGGCTCGTATAGCCGGTAAAGGATACGATCAGTTCGTAACCGCCTTTTTCCAGGTGCAGCCGGAAATTGCCCTCCTTATCGGTGAGGGTACCCCGTGTGGTGTTTTGCGCAAATACGGAAGCACCTTCCAGGGGTAATTTCGTTTCGGCATCGGTGATCTTGCCGGTAACGGTGCTCTGTGCCCGGCTGAGGGTGGAATGGCAGCAGGCTGCCAAAAGGAGAAACAGGTAGGTGACTTTCATAAGATGGATACTAAAGTATAAAAACTATAACGTTATTTCACCCGCGGCTAGTGCCTTCAGGTAGTTTTCACAGGAATTTCTGATCACCGTATCCAGGGGCGTGAATTGAAACCCGGGTAAGGCATTGAGGATCGCACTGTTATCAAATGAGGTCTGGCTATGGGCCACTTTGGCGGTTTCCCTGGTGAGGAGCGGCTTTTTGCCGGTCACGGCCGCTTTCACAGCTTCCAGGCGCCAGGCGATCTCGCCAAGCAGGGGAGTAGCCTCACGGTAAGGTCGCTTTTTATGAAAATGATCGGAGAGGGTATCGAACAGTCGTTGAAAGGGCCAGTTATCGGCATTCACAATAAATCGTTTCTGATGGATATCCGATTGTAGAGCCCGTACCGCCGCTTCTGCTACATCCTCCACGCCAACAAATCCATTCACCCCTTTGGTATACCAGGGAAATTCCTGGTAGGCATTCCGGAAGATCGCACAGCTGCTCTGGTGCCAGTCCCCGTAGCCCAGGATCGTGGAGGGATTCAGGATCACGCCTTCCAGCCCTTCGGCAAATCCTCTCCATACATGCATTTCAGCTTCATGCTTGGAAAGGGCGTAATGGGTATTGCTGGAAGTCTCTTCCCATTTTCGGTTCTCGGTTACCGTCTCGGACCGGGTGGTCCGGCCCAGGGCGGCAACGGAGCTGATATGCACGAAGCGTTGTATAGTTTGGTCCAGGGCTATGTTCACTACATTGGCGGTTCCTTCCCGGTTCACCTGGTACATTTCTTTCCGGTTCTTTTTCGAGAAGGAAACGACGGCAGCGGAATGAATAACGGCTTCCACACCCTGCATGGCATCTTCCAGCGACAGCACGTCGAGCACATCGCCTTCCACCCATTCCACCTGGTTCAGCAGGGTAGGGTCGATATAAAAAGGCAGTCGGGACGCAGCACGGCGGATAGCCCGTACCGGCAGACCTTTTTGCACCAGGTTTTTAATGATGTAGGCACCCAGAAAACCTGTACCGCCAGTTACCAGGATCATGAAAATGGATTATGCATGGGATAATAAACTGGCGCGAAAGTATTATGAATTCCCGATGCCGCCAATCGGGTACCGTCTAGTAACGGTAATATCCCTTGCCTGATTTCTTCCCCAATTCGCCTTTTTCCACTTTTTCCTGTTGAATAGAGGAAGGCTTCAGGCGCTCCGGCTGCTGCAGCTGCTCATAAACGGAACAGCTCACCGCATAGTTGATATCATTGCCGATCAGGTCCATCAAACGAAAAGGACCCATTTTAAAACCCTTGCTTTCCAGAAGCCGGTCAATGGTTTCCACATCGGCCACGCCTTCTTCCAGCAGGCGCAGGGCCTCAATATAATAAGGGCGGGCAACCCGGTTTACGATAAACCCGGGAGCATCCTTGCACAATACCGGGGTTTTGCCAAAGCGTTGTACCAGTTGCAACAGGCATTCCACTACGGTTTCAGCGGTTTGTTCGGCCTGCACGACTTCCACCAGCTTCATTACCGGGGCGGGATTAAAGAAATGGAGTCCGGCCACCCGGTGCGGTCCGGAAATGTGGCGCGCCATCTCAGAAATGGATAGGGATGAGGTATTGGATAGAAAAAGCGTCTCCGGATCATTCCATTGGGCCAGCTGGTTGAAAAGCGCGATCTTGGCTTCGGGCTTTTCAATAATAGCCTCTATCACGGCATCTCCGGTACAGTCCTTCAGGGCCGAGGTGAATTGAAACAGCTGAAGTGTTTCTTCCTGCTTCTCTGGTGTGATCTTTCCCCGGTCGGCAAGGGTTTGTAAGGTCGTCTTTATTTTTTCACCTGCTTTTTGCAAAACGCTTTCATTCGGCTCATAGAGCACGGTTGGAAATCCGGCCATGGCCGAAACCTGGGCAATGCCGCTCCCCATAGTGCCGGCACCGCAAACGATAATGGAATTGATACGTTGCATTCGGTCCTAAAAGTATGGTACAAAAAGCTCTAACTTTAGAAAAGATAAGAAGGCTATGAAAAAAAAGAATCTTGTGTTACTGTTGCTGGGTGCCGCTGTGGCGGCGGGTGCCACCTTTTTATGGCTGAGAAAACGGGAAGGGACAACGGAGAAGCCTCCTAAGAAAGCGCCGCAGCTGGACCTGCAGAATCCCGGCGATCAAAGTGAGTTTATGACGGCACCGGGCGATTCGGAGATCGGATGAGGATAACTGGCTGATGCGGTGACGTATTGATAGTAAAGGGAACCGTATGGGCAGGTCAGGATGTATGTTCAGGGAATGGCGTAATTTAAGGGACTAAACCAAAACATATGGCCGCAGCAAACAACGATGCTTTCTTCCGTAATAAGAATACCACTTCCGTAGCCTATCTCGTTGGGATCCTCCTTTTCCTGCTTCCCTTTGTAGAGATCAAATGCAACGATATGCCCTTTGCCGAGAATACAGGGCTGGGACTGGCGACCGGCACTGATTATAAAGTGTCCGATCAGGTGACCGGACTTTCCAATGGTTTC
>DATAHC010000401.1:0-2430 GCA_036263415.1 Flavisolibacter sp. | reverse complement strand
GATCAGGCATTCATTGAAGCCGCGTATCGGAAAGTTCATGGCCCAGCCGTTATTGGGGCTCCAGTGCCAGTAGATCACGTCCTCTCCACCTTTGGTGAACCAGTTCCATTCGATATCGTTCCACATCCAGTTGATCCGGTTGCGCAAATCATTCTCTGCCCGGATGTCTTTATTGAAATACTGGCGGGCGCATAAAAGGCCCTGCATCAGGTATGAGGTCTCCACAATATCCGCACCATCGTCCTTTCGGCTGAAAGGAATCACTTGTCCCGTTGCGCCATTCAACCAGTGCGGGAACACGCCATGGAAGGAGCTGGCCTTGCTCAGGAACTTTACCATTTTCAACAAGTGCTTTGCAGCGGTATCGCGGGTGATCCAGCCTCTTTCAGCTGCTACGATCAGGGCCATGATGCCGAAACCGGTACCCCCGGTGGTCACCACTTCATTGCCGTAATCATAGGCTACATTACTTCTTTCACGGGCCATGCCGCTCACCGGATGCGCAAAATCCCAGAAGTACCGGAAGGTTTGCTTTTGTACGATATCCAGCAGTGCGGAATCGGAGGAAGGAGCCGGCCTGCTGGATTTCGGTAGGGAATTCTGAGCATTTGCTATACAGATAATCCCCATGAAACAAGCAGCCATCATGTATTTTACCATATGCTTTGGCATTTCAATTCAGTTATAGATTAGGACTGGTAAATCCCAGCGTTGTCATTCCGGTCTTTACTTCCGGACAGCTCATGAACAAATTCCACAACAGGCCGCTGCGATAATTCTCTATCATCACCACGATCGGCCCCTGGTCAATGGCCAGGTACGAATCAGCGAACCATACTTCCTGTAAGCTGAAGGCATCTTTGAAACCATACTCACCCCAAAGCTTATCGCCCAGCTTATAGTAAAAGAAACGCAACGCCTTCATAGATTCAGCCGGTGTATAGGCAAAGGACGAAAGGGCTGCCGTCGGAGCAATCACGCTCACATCATTTGTGGGCGAACTGGCCGTATAGCCATTGGGAATATCGCTGGCCGTAAGGCCCCAGCACTGATCGCTGTACCCGAAAAAATTCCTTGGGTTGGCCTTGCAGTATTCATAATTGATCCGGGTATGGTTCACCACCTGCTGCTGATAATTCGCATAGGCATCGGTGAGGCTATTGGGGTTGATGCCGAGGAAGGAGTAGTGACTGAAGAAGAGCGGTCCCCCCTGCGGAGGACCGAGGGGCAGGGTATATCCATAATAACTATTGCCGTTCTTCATGCCGCCATTGGATGCCCAGCCATTATCATACACTGTTTTGGGAATGGAAAAGCCCGGAGAAGAAGCTGCCAGCACATAGGTGATCAGGCACTCGTTCCAGCCCTTGATCGGCATATTCATATCCCAGTTATAATCAGGACTCCAGTGCCAGTAGAGCACATTTTCGCCGCCACGGCGAAACCAGTTCCATTCCACGCGCTGCCAGATCGTATTGATATCCGCTCGCAAACCAGCTTCTGCGGCATCGGTCCCGTTAAAGTATTGCCGTGCACACAGAAGGCCCTGCATCAGGTAGGATGTTTCTACGAGGTCGGCACCATTGTCCTTGGCGGAGAAAGGAACGACTGCGCCGGTAGCGCCATTTAGCCAGTGGGGGTAGGCCCCGTGAAATTGCTGTGCCGTATTCTTCAGAAAGCTGACCATGGTTTGCAAACGGGTCAGGGCCTGTGCGCGGGTAATGAAATTGCGGTGAGCCCCTGTAAGAATGGCCATGATACCGAAGCCTGATCCGCCGGAAGTGACGACATCTCCCGAGGTATTCCGTTCCCGGGCCAGTCCGCTCACAGGATGTGCAAAGTCCCAGAAATACCGGAAGGTTTGCTTTTGAACCAGTTCCACCAATGCCGTATCGGAGATCACGGTGAATTTATCGGAAGAGTCGATGGAGGTTACCATGACAAAATCCGAAGCCGTACTCAGGCTGCCGCCGGCAGCAGATTTCAACTGCGTGTTGACAGACACCTTGTATTTCGTCAGCGCATTCAGAGGCGCATCGGGCGTGACGAGAACACTGCTGTCTCCATTAATAAAACTGGTGCTGAAGCTAACGGCACTGCCTGGAACTGAAGCCAGGCTTATCCCTGATGAAGCGGTGCTTTTATTCAGGGCTACCGGGAAATTCAGGCGAATGGCCGGTGCACGCTTCACATCATAATAAATCGATTGCAATGCCCTGTTGTCAACCGTCCAAGAAGTGATCGTAAAATTGGATGGGGCCGGTGGTGGCGGTGGCGGTGGGGCCGGTGCAGGCGTATCTTTCTTACCGCAGGCAAACAAGCCAGCCATCAACAGCGCAAACAGGGATAATTTAAAAGACAATCGCATGGTAAAGAGGTGCAGGATCATTGATCCTTTGGTTTATAAAAAAGGATCGACGCATTATTGCG
>DATAHC010000400.1:0-3667 GCA_036263415.1 Flavisolibacter sp. | reverse complement strand
GTCGGGATGACAGGATTAAGAGTCAATAGTCAATAGTGAATAGTCAGTGATCAATAACCAATTATCAACGATCTAAGGAAAAGGTGCAGCGCCTTATTCCACACGTATGGCGGAAAAGATTCAGTCTAAATGAGAGCACAGCGGAATACAGCGCCTGCAGTTTCTTCGCTTAGCACGACAAGGACCGCTATCGTATTGAATAATTAACGTTAGGAAAAGACCGTAAGCCCCCTTTTAAGGGGGTTTGGGGGTGCGCGCTGGCCCGGCCGCCCGCGCGGAGCGATCGGGGCGAGCCTTGACTTTTTTGCTCTATTTTTTTTGTCAAGAAAAAAAGTAGAAAAGATGAGCGAAAAGAAAAGACCGCGATCAGTAGGAAAACATGCACCTTCCCCTCAGAAAAAGCAAGAATCAAAAACAGTATGAAAAGCAAAAAGAACCTTGCCGGGCAATGGCCTCAATTGCCCACAACTGCATAATCCGGTTTCTCGATCAACTGATACGAACTGTCGAACCGGAACCGCACACTGTCCAGCACCATAGCACCCGCCGCATTCTTTTTCCTGAAGGTATGCACCACCATATAGCCTTTCCGCGAGCCCGTTTTATAGTCGGCGCCGAAAGCCGCCAGTCGCTGCTGCAGCGCTTCTTTCAGTTTGGATAATGCATCCCGGCTTTGGAAATCCGTACTCAGGATCTGGCCCATTTGTTCATCCACTTTCTTAATGGAATCTTTCAGCATCAGGTATTCCTGGTCTTCCTGCTGAATCAGGGCATCCTCCTTCACCGGACTGTACGAAACCGCTTCATAGCCGGCAGGATCCTTCACTCTGGACTTCACATAGTTGTCGATCTGCGACTTCGCCATAGCGTCATGACTGTTGGAGTCGGAAGCGCAGGAAGTGGCGAAAAGAATGGTAGCAAGCAGTAAATATTTCATTACAACAAAATAGATAAAACCCCCGCCAATGTCAAGCCTGGCAAGGGTTTATCTTCTAAGGCACTGATCCTTAGATAAGAAAAAGATCGACTATTTTATGATATGACCCTCTGTTTTATTTGCCGAGCCATGCAAGGGCTGCTTTTACGGCATTATCCTGGGAAAGGTCCGAGTAGGCATCATTATTCAGCACCATAACGTCCGGAAAAACAGATTCGGCTAAAGGCTCTTTATGCCGGTCTCCCAGACGACTTGTGGTGATCAGGAAATAGCTGTTATTGTTATTAAACAAGAAGCCTTCCGTAGAATTGGCAACTCCTGCGGAACGTTCCCCGAACAAACGGCTATGCTTCCTGGCTTGAAAATTCGCGGCAACACCTTCTCCGGAACTGCCTGTCCCTGCTCCGATCAAAACCGCCACCTTCACTTTATGCAAATCAGGAATAGCTCCTTTCAGGTTAGCTATTATAGTATCCTCCTGGATGAATTTCCCTTTGCTGATAACAGACCTGGAAACAGGCTTGTTATTCTTGTCCAGGTAATAGGAAATGACGCCATCTGTAAAGAAGCCGGAAAAGCCACTCATCATCGGCACGATGTTTCCGCCATTATTCAGTCTAAGGTCAATGATCCAGGCCTCAGGATGTCTTGAATTCAGGCTGATCACAGAATCCAGCAGCCAGTTGGCATAATGGTCCATTTGCTTTTGGGAGTAGGCAGGCATACTGGGCATTCGTAGATAAGCAATCCTACCCAGCATGGCTGTCTTTATTTTCGGGCCCATGGCCCATTCGTCTTTTAAACCCTCGCTCAAACGCACCGGGTAAGTACTATCCGGAATCCGAAGCTTGTCATTATATTGCTCAAACCAACCGTGATGATCATTCAGTTGTTTATACACGTGCGCAATGGCAGGAAACGTTTGTTCCTTATTCGTGGCAGCAGCCGACAATCTGTAAGCCTGTGCCCGTGCACTGTCCCAGTTCACCCGGCCGGCATATAAGGAATGCTGCTGCAGAATCTGAATGGCTGTATCAATATGGGCTCTTATCGAATCCTTTTGTGCTGGGGCAGAAACAAATGCTGATAAGAACAGAAGCAGTACAAAAGGTCGTTTTTTCATCTCGGTTCATTGCTTGTAAAAAGCTGTAAAATACGGTAATACCAGGGAGTTCCTGGTTCTGATTTAATAATACGTATACGTGGTATGCAGCGGCGTATGCTTACCGGCATCCGTACCATTGGTCAGCACCATATCGCCCGATTTCTGCTGCGGGGTTTTATTGGCATTATAGGTATATGTATACAAGATTTCGTAATTGATACCGTCACCGGAGCGGGATACCCTTTTGGGATTATTACGCTGCAGCTGGATGCCTGGCAACAGCACCAGGTGTCTGTCATACGGATGCAGCAGACTGAAGCCCTCCACGTTCACCTGGTCATCGTACTGCTCAAAATGGTCCACATAGAGCGCCGCCGGCTGACGCGATTCAATGGCGAGCCGCTGATCGCGCAGCTCCTTCAGGTTCCCATCGGCATAATAGGTGAAAGACAGGTTCTGCTCTGCCGCATAACCCAGTCCTTCGATCTTCAATTCCCATTCGATCTGGCTAAGCCTTTTATTGGCATCGTACGTAAGCGAACCTACTCTGTAGATCACGCCCTGCTGGTTGATCACTTTGATCAGCTCCACCTGACCTTTATCGCTATATATATACTCCAGGCGGTCTTTATTGATGGTCGTATTCTGAAGCTTGGTCAACCGGCCGCCATCATAGCTTAATTTATAGATCGACTGGCCGCTGGACCAGCTGGCTGTGGTAGTATACCCGGCAGCATCATAGTCAAAATGATAATAGGGAGAAGGAAGCTTGTCTATGATCAGGTCTTTCAAAAACACGTTGCCTGCCGGGGGAACCGGTGGTGGCGGTGTGGGTTTATCTTTTTTACAGGAAGCCAGGAGCAGAAGAGCGCCAATGGCCAGCGTGAATGAGAATTTCATGGTCGCTTGGTTTAGACCCAAAGATGGCGCCGCCTAGGGCATTCGGTGACGAGAAGCCGTACGAATTGAGAAAAGCCGGTAATGAAACCGGCATCCTGATTAAAAATTGAGGACCTTAGGTAGCAGCCTGCAGGATGAAATAAAGATTGGATAGCACATACAACACCAGCACTACCTGGGCGGCCAGCATATCGAAGCGTTTGGCTTTCCGGAGCTTGTTCTGCTTCACCAGCAACAGCGAATAGGCCGTGGCGGAGATCACGGTAAAGATGAAGAATAGGGTCAGTCCATGGAGCGTATCCACCAGCGTAAAGGTGGTGGACTCCGGCAGGGCCGAGTCGATGATATACTTATTACCGATCACGGCAAACAAGGAACCTACGCTGAGACCGAAGCGCGAATCCATGCCATCGGAATGGATGTAAAAGCATACATAGGAGATCAGAAAGGCTAGGTACATACCCAGGAACATCTTCCAGAACAAACCGGTAGCATCGCGGCGCACGACCATCTTCAGGCGAAAGGCACTGTATTCCGTTCTTGGTTTGGCCAGGCTTTCATCACCAAAACCCGTTTCATATACTTTGATGCCGGTAGACAGCAGGCAGCTGTCTACTGTCCATCCATTCAGGGTGAAGCGGGAATCGTAATGCTTTCCCAGCGTATCGGCGACAAACACCAGGGAGCGGGAATCGAACTGGGAGTTCTCCAGGGTAAACCGGAGA
>DATAHC010000399.1:0-8065 GCA_036263415.1 Flavisolibacter sp. | reverse complement strand
ATATAGTCGATGTAGAGTTCCGCTTCCTTGCGTAGATAATCACTCTTCAGCAGGATCTTCCGGTCCGCATCCCGCATGAAAAATCCCTGCTTCCAGGCATCCGGAAAGTCAGGATCAAAGAGGTCGACCTGGAGGCTGGCCCTCATGATCTGTTCTGCCGAACGGGCAGTTCCGGAGCCGAAGCTAACCGTTACTTCCCAGGGAATAGGCAGTATTACCAGGCGGGCATCCTCTTCGGAAAAAGGTAACCCGAATATGTTGTTATTGGGGTTGCCGGCGCCGTTAGGGTCGAAATTAGAAAGATCAGTCATAACAGAATTTAAAAGCGGTGCAAGTTAAACCCCTTATTCGAGGGCGCAAAATCGGCGTTCCCTCCCCGGTTTATTGTTTTGTGAAAATGCTACGGCCCGGGCAAAATGATGCATGAACCGTTCCCTTCCTGCTCATTTTTGCTCTACCTTTGCACCGCCATTCCAGCCTGCGGCCATCTTACTGATGCGAAAAAGACCACCAGGACCAGAACAAAGCATTCAGAATGGCCGTTCAAATAATTAAATACGCTGCAAATGAAAAAGATTCATATTGCTCTATTGTTCCTCGTTGTTGCCGGCATCATCGGTATGTCCTTCTTTATCAAGGACCTGACCACCCAGGAAACCTTTGCCTCCGCCCAACAAAAGAATGGAAAGTTTGTTGTGGTGAAAGTACAGCTCGATAAGTCGGCCCCCATTGAATACGATGGACTGAAAAACCCCAACCTCACCGTTTTCTATGCGGTGGATAAGGAAGGGAAACGCAGCCGCGTAACATACAAAAATGCCAAGCCTACCGATATGGAACGCAGTGAGGGCATTGACCTGAATGGCTATATGAGAGATGGTTATTTCGAGTGCACCAAGCTGCAGATGAAATGTCCTTCCAAATACAAAGACGATATGAAGGCAGCCCAGAAGAACATTTCCGCTGCTACCGACACTACCAATAAATACTAAGAACTGATGGATTTTATAGGTGAGCACCTGGCACCCGGCCGCTTGGGCCATTTCTTTCTGATCCTTTCTTTTATAGCCTCACTCGGCGCCACTGTCAGTTATTTCTTCAGCGTCAGGAAAACCGATGCCGGAGAAAGCCTCGGCTGGAAAAAGCTGGCCCGCCTGTTTTTTATAGCGGAAGCCATTTCCGTGGTGTCCGTATTCACTATTCTCTTCTACATTATTTACAACCATCAGTTTGAATATAAATATGCCTGGCAGCACAGCAGTCGCTCCCTGGAAATGAAATACCTGCTCAGCTGTTTCTGGGAAGGACAGGAGGGTAGCTTCCTGCTCTGGAGCTTCTGGCATTGTATACTCGGACTCGTTTTTATCTGGCGCGAAAAGCAGTGGGAAGGGCCTGTTATGGCGGTTATCAGCTTTGTGCAGGTGATTTTGGCCACTATGGTCATCGGCATCGATATTTTCGGCTGGCATATCGGTTCCAACCCATTTGTGCTGCTCCGCAACTCCGGCGTACTGGATAATGCACCGGCCTTCTTTAATCCCGATGGAACGATGGTACGCGACTACCTCTCTCTCATTAAAGATGGTAACGATCTCAACCCGCTGCTACAGAATTACTGGATGGTGATTCACCCGCCGGTACTATTCCTCGGCTTTGCCTCCACACTGGTTCCCTTTGCCTTCGCCGTCGGCGGTCTTTGGACGCGGAAGTTTGGCGAGTGGACCAAGGCCGCGCTTCCCTGGGCCTTATTTTCTGCGGGTGTGTTTGGATTGGGGATCATGATGGGCGCCGCCTGGGCTTACGAATCGCTCAATTTCGGGGGGTACTGGGCATGGGATCCTGTGGAGAATGCCTCGCTGGTACCCTGGCTGGTAATGGTGGGTGGGGTACATACCCTGCTGATTTACCGTCATACTGGTAATGCCCTGCGCTCCACTTTCCTGTTCTTCCTGTTATCTTTTATACTGGTATTATATTCTACCTATCTCACCCGCAGCGGCGACCTGCAGGATACCTCCGTGCATGCCTTTACCGGTGAGGGCATCACCAAATGGCACCTGCGCTTCCTGCTGCTGGTCTTTCTGCTGCCCGCATTGACCTTATTCTTTCAGCGCTATAAGAACATTCCCTTCATTGCAAAAGAAGAAGAAACCTCTTCCCGCGAGTTCTGGATGTTTATTGGCTCCATTGTATTATTTCTTTCGGCGGCCCTCATCAGCTGTATGACCTCCATTCCGGTCTTTAATAAACTATTAGGACTGTTCAATGGAAAAGAGGAAACGATTAAGAAGATCGCCATAGGAGAGGACGCTGCATTTGCCTACAACCGCATCCAGATCTTTGTAGCGGTGATCATCGGCTTTTTATCAGGTTTCGGTATGTATCTTAAATATAAAGCCACAGGCAAGTCCTTTATGAAAAGCCTGATCTGGCCCCTGGTCGCCGGCTTTGTGATCGGTGGGATCATCCTGGCTTTCGGTAACATCGATTACCGCGAGCAGGGTATTGCCTATCTCGGAGCCATCTGGCTGGGTATCATTGCCGCCGTCTATTCCATGATCGCCAATGGTGCCTATATCTTCAGCGGTTTTAAAGGAAAGCTGAGCCGGTCCGGCGGGTCCGTTGCTCACCTGGGCTTCGCCATGATGCTGCTGGGAATTCTCATCTCCGCTTCCAAAAAAGAAGTGCTTTCTTACAATACCACGGGCATCAGCTTCGACTTTGGTGCGGAAAGCAAGGAAAAGCCGGGTGAGAACCTGACCCTGGTCAAGAACCTGCGTACGAAAATGGGTGATTATTATGTTACCTATAATGCTGATTCCGTTCACCCCAAAAAATCGCTGTGGTATTATAAGCTTCAATTCGAAGGGAAGGATAACAAGGAGCATTTTGTATTGTCTCCGAATGCGTTTGTCAACTACAAAGGCAACAAGGCCCTGATGGCCAATCCGGATGCCAAGCACTACCTCACACACGATATCTTTACCTATATCACCTCATTGCCCGATCCGACCAGGAAGGCCGATACCACCTCCTTCAAGCCGGTAGAAAAAGCTATAGGAGATACCATCTTTTATTCCAAAGGATTTGCGGTACTGGAAGATATTACCTCCACAAAGGTGATCCCCAATGTCAGCTTCGGTCCGAACGACAGCGCCGCCGTGGCTACCGTAAAAGTGTTCTCCAAGACCTCTTCGATCTTTACCGTAAAGCCGGCCTTGATCGTTATGGGTGCCAATTCCTTTTCCCAGCCCGATACGCTGATGCAGGAAAGCCTGATCCTTCAGTTACAGAAAGTCGAGGGAAAAAAGGCTACCATCGGCATTAAGGAATCGGAGGCGGTAATGCAATATGTAACCCTGAAGGCTTATAAATTCCCTTTCATCAATCTTTTATGGCTGGGTACTTTGCTGATGGTCACCGGCTTTCTGATGAGCATGGCCTGGCGCATTCGCACCAACCGCCTGAAGGCCGCTAAGAATTAAGGTTTTCTAAACAGCGTTTTACTTAATTTACCTGTCTCTTTGCAGGAGCCATAAGGCTTTTGTATATTTAAGTATGCGCTTTTTCCGTTTCTTCTTTTTACTGGTCACTATAGGTTGTTGCAGCGCTGCGGCCCGGGCTCAGGATACCAATCCGGGTCACCCATCCCCTTCCAAATGGGGCGCCAACGACACCATTATGGTGCCTGCTATTTACTACAATGGAGAGTGGATGCCCTATGGTGAAATGGAAATGGTCTATGTTTCCAAACTGCCGCCTGATAAACTGGCAAAAGTACTGGAAGCCTATAACCGCCTGCGCAATGCCGTATATGTAACCTATCCCTACGCCAAAACAGCGGGAGCCGTGATCAATGATGTGAACCGGCAGCTGACGGGCGTAGATTCCAAAAAGCAACGTAAGGACTATATCAAATCCCGTGAAGCAGAACTGAAAAAGCAGTTCTCCGATCCGCTTACCAACCTATCCGTTTACCAGGGTAAGGTGCTGATGAAGCTGATCAACCGGGAAACGGGCAATAACTGTTACGAGATCATTAAGGAATACCGCGGTGGACTGAACGCACGCCTTTACCAGACGGTTGCTTTCTTCTTCGGCAGCAGCCTGAAACAGGATTACGATGCGCTGCATGATAATACCGATCGCCAGATCGAAGCCATCGTAACGGAGATCAATAATACCTGGTACAACAACCCCTTCAAGCCAGGCATCGCACCGGGGAAGTAAGATGTCTGATGTAAGATGTCGGATGTTTGATTGGCTGTCAGACGTCGGACTTCAGACGTCAGCTTTTGGCGTGCTTCTTTACCACAGAGACACGAAGGCACAGAGGTGCACAGAGATCCGTTTCAAGTTATCGTAAAATCTGTTTGTAGCACAGTACATACCGTAATTGCGAGCGGTAGCGCTGTAAGTCCCGTCTTTAACGGGAAAGCAATCTCGCTTGGGGTCTACCTATCCAGAACTTGACCGCCTTCACAGCCTGACCGTCATTGCGAGGAGTAACGACGGGCGCCATTACCCGAACCTCCAGGGTGTTTTTCCACTATTTCTTACTGCATATATTCCTTCCTTCAACTTCACTTTCTAATAGGAAAGGGCTCTCTGATTTCGTATCTTTATAAGGATGTTATTACAGTGTTTTACCATATTATTTTCTACTTCTTCTTTCCCTTCTGGATTGAACCCAGAAACTACAGGGATACAACGGGGTAACAACGCAGTAACTACGGGTAAAGGTTGCTTCCGCCCCCCTTATCACTCCTCGCTTCCATAAGACTTCCATCAGACCTCCATTAGGCTGCCATAGACCCTCCCAGAAGGAGGTAGGGAACTCCCATGCCTTAGGGTGGGATTAGCCATTGGATTTTCCTGAATCAGACTGGAATGATCACTACCTGGTCTGTATTGTAGAGGGGAAAGGCGGTGGGAGAAGCCGTAATGGGTCCTTATTTCTTTCCTTTCTATCCAGTGGTTGACAATTGAAGGATTAGCGTCTGTTTAGTTTGCTAAAGGTTTTAGGAGAAGATATTTCCTGCTTTAGGTTCTGCGTAGGGACAGTCTGGAGGACATGGGGATTGCTTCGGTGCCCTTCCGCCAGAGGCGGACTCGCGCAATGACGGTCCGAACCCAGGTGCTGACAGTCACTACGATTGGTAGGTCATATAAGATCCCTCCTTCGTCGGGATGACAGCCTTCGGGATGGAGTGACAAATTGTAAACTGGCTGTTTCATTAGCTAATCAGTTAATTGACTCATCAGCTAATTAGCTCCGTGTTCCTCAGTGCCACAGTGACGCTGTGGTTCCACCTACGCCGGATGAAATGAAGAAAAGATAGAGACGCGAAAACAAATCTGACATCTGACATCTAAAATCTGACATACAAATCAGACATCCGACATCAGAAATCTGGAATCTTACATATTCCCTCTTTGTCTTTTCTTTGCAGTCATGAAACTGGATGTATTAGCAATCGGGTCGCACCCGGATGATGTGGAATTAGGCTGCTCCGGCACGCTGATCAATGAGATCAGGAGGGGTAAGAAGGTAGGCATTGTGGATCTTACACAGGGAGAACTTGGTACCCGGGGCACCATTGAGACACGTTACCAGGAGGCTGCAGACGCTGCCCGGATCATGGGCATTTCGGTGCGGGAAAACCTGAAGATGCGGGATGGCTTTTTCGTGAATGACGAAGCCCATCAGATGCAGCTGATAAAGGTGCTGCGTAAATACCAGCCCGAGATCGTGATCGGGAATATCTGGGAGGACCGCCACCCGGATCATGGGAAAGGCGGTTGGCTGATTTACGATGCCTGCTTCCTTTCGGGGTTGCGCCAGATCAAAACCCAGGACGATGAGGGTAAGGAACAGGAGAAGTGGAGACCCAAAATGATGTTGCATTATATCCAGGACCGCTTTTATGAACCGGACCTGATCATAGACGTTAGTGATGTGTGGGAGGAGCGGATGGAATCCATCAAAGCGTATAAGACACAATTCCATGACCCCAACAGCACGGAGCCGCAAAGCTATCTCTCCAATCCCGACTTTATGGATGCCATCGTATCGCGGGCGCGGTTACTGGGCAAGCGTATCGGTGTAAAATACGGGGAAGGCTTTCTGTCCAAAAAGAATATCGGTATCAACAGCCTGGATGCCCTGGTGCTGAATGAGACCTGATCACACCTGCTTTTCCATTTTGTGGTGGCCGATCCCGACCTCCGAAAACGGTTCGCCGAAAATAGTATAGCCTCCTTTTTCATAGAACGGAATAACATTGTCGCGTGCATGAAGGATCACTTTGACATAACCCAGTGAATGAGCCTTTTCTTCGGCCCAGGCTAGTAAATTTCTTCCAAGCTGCTTTCCCTGATGATCCGGCCGTATGGCCATTTGCCTAAGCTGGACAACCTCTGATCCAAGCGCCGTCAGAATACAGCATCCGATCATTTCCTTACCTTCAAAAGCAGCGATCAGCTGATCCTGTTTTTCTTTTTCCGGATCAATATAAGATTCGGGTATGCCAATCGGCCCTAGAAGCACTTGCATGCGCAGATCAACCATTTGGCGATAGTCTGAAGTGCCGGATTGTATCAGCTGAATGCGCATGGATTTGTATCTTAAGGATTCAAATGTAAAATATGGAAACCATTTCACCGGAATGGATCATGGAGACGGTAGCTAAGGGAAAGCCTTTCACGCTGCTGCTACTGATAACCGGACAAACGGCTCCCAGGGAAGAACAGCTTATGAACCAATTGCAAATGGAGCATTTACAACACCTGTTCACCCTGAAGCAGGAAGGCAGATCCTCCGTTTTTGGCCCGGTTACGCATGAACGGATACGGGGCATCATCATCTTCAATACCACCAACAAGGAAGCTATAGCCGAATGGATGGCGGATGACCCATTTATAAAAGGAGGGTACCTGACTTATGAGCTGTATGATTTCTTTACCATCCCCGGACAGCAAATCATTAACTATTAAATTATTGTATCATGGAGTTCCACACCGCATTTTCAGGAGACGTTCCGCAACTGTATGAGGCCTACCTGGGGCCTGTATTGTTTGAGCCTTATGCCGAAGACCTGGCCGCGCGTATCGATCCGGCAGGGAGTCAGCACGTATTGGAACTGGCCTGCGGCACGGGCCGTCTTACCCGCCACCTGCTGCGTGTTCTGCCACTACATGCATCAATAACGGCAACCGATCTGAATGAAGGAATGCTGAACCTGGCCGCGCGGCAAACCCCTGATCCCCGCCTGCAATGGAATGTAGTAGACGCCCTGGAAATTCCCTTTTTAGATGGATCATTTGATACGGTGATCTGCCAGTTTGGATGCATGTTCTTTACGGATAAGCCCCGGGCTTTTTCAGAAATATTCAGGGTCATGAAAAAGGGTGGGCGTTTTTTGTTCAATACCTGGGAAGCACCGGATAAAAATCCGGCAGCGATGATTATGCAGGATGTCATGCAGGAGTTGTTCGGAGAACGGGCGCCCGACTTCTTTCTCAAGGGACCTTTTTCATTTTACGATCAGGAAGTCATTCAGCAGCTATTGGCAGCTGCCGGATTTCATTCGCTGTCTATAGAATCCCTTAGCAAGGAAATGCCTTATACGAGCGCCTCCGATTTTACCACCGGATTTGTGGATGGTTCGCCACTAACGGCTTTTTTAAAGAAATGGCCGGCGGCAGAAAGAGAAGCCGCCACTGCGGAGCTGAAGACCCGGCTGGAAGCGCGTTTCATAGAAATGGGCAGCCTGGTACACATGGAGGCATTGGTGATTTCGGCGTATAAATAACCAAATAGCGCTTTCTATTTCTACAACCTGGGCAGGGCATCATTTTGGTAGTACTAAGGTATACTAAACAGGTATTTTATGGCACAACCATTCGAAAATGATCTGCAGCCGGTGGATCCTCAGCAACAGGACAACCGTACCGGCAAATACACCGAAGCAAATGACAGGCTGACTGAAATGACAGACCTTGAAAATTGCGTAAAGAAGCTGGAAGCAAAAGGTTATTCCGATGAATATAAAGTGGAGAAGGG
>DATAHC010000398.1:0-7680 GCA_036263415.1 Flavisolibacter sp. | reverse complement strand
GCGCAGCAGTCCCCCTTGTTTACCTTGTTGAATCCCAGACAAACAGGAATATCATTTACGAATGAGATCCATGAGGATGAGAACCGCAATGTACTGGCTTATGAATACTTCTACAACGGCGGGGGTGTTGCCATCGGAGATATCAATAATGACGGACTTCCTGACATTTTCTTTACATCGAACCTTCATTCCAATAAGCTTTACCTGAATGAGGGAGGTATGCATTTCAGGGATATAACCAAACAGGCAGGGCTAAAAGGAAGGAACGATTGGAAAACCGGTGTAACCATGGCTGATGTAAATGGTGATGGCTGGCTTGATATCTATGTATGCTATTCTGGAAAAGGGTCGCCGGATTCGCGTAGTAATGAACTTTATATCAATAATCAGAATAATACATTTACAGAATCGGCTGCCGGATATGGGCTGGATGATAAGGGATGCTCTACACAGGCTGCCTTCTTCGATTATGATCTGGACGGCGACTTGGATTGCTATGTTTTGAATCATAATAATAAAGCCTATAAAAATGTCAATCTGCACTATTTGAAGAATGACTATGATTCTCTTGCCGGGGATCATTTATATCGTAATGAATCCGGACATTTTCATGATGTAAGCCATGAGGCAGGGATTACGGGTAACCCGATCAGCTTTGGATTGGGTATAGCTGTTTCTGACATTAACAACGACGGCTGGCCGGATCTATATATCAGCAATGATTATATGGAGCAGGATTATCTCTATATCAATAATAAACGGGGTGGATTTACGCAACAGGAGTTTAACGCCTTTGGTCATCAGTCACAGTTCTCGATGGGCTCTGCCGTTGCGGATGTCAATAATGATGGTTTGGTGGATATTCTGACGCTGGATATGCTTCCGGAGGATAATCATCGGCAAAAATTACTACAGGCCCAGGAAAATTATGAACTCTATCAGAATATGTCTTTGAACGGATTTCATTTTCAATTCATGCGCAATATGCTGCATCTGAATAATGGGAATGGAACCTTCAGCGAGATCGGTCAGCTGGCCGGCCTGTCCAATACGGATTGGAGCTGGAGTCCTTTGGTAGCCGACTTTGATAATGATGGTTACAAAGATGTAGTTATCACTAATGGTTATATGCGGGATTACACAAACAAGGATTTTCTGAAGTTCTGGGGCGACTACCTGGTGAAGCAGGCCGTGAACAGAGATAGTGTGAATTACTTAGAGATCGTGAAAATGATGCCCTCTACGAATATTGCTAATTATGCTTACCGGAATCTGGGGAACCTGCAGTTTCAGAACGTATCCGTAGAATGGGGTTTAAAACAATATTCTTTATCAAATGGTGCTGCTTATGGAGATCTGGACAGGGATGGAGACCTTGATATTGTGGTAAATAATATAAATGAGCCTGCTTTTATTTTACAAAATCAAAGTACCGGAACTCATTTTCTGGATGTCCAGTTGAAGGGTAAACCTGGAAATGCGTTTGGCATAGGTGCCAGGATTTGGTGCTATTCGGGATCAAATTGCCAGTATCTGGAGCAGATACCAACCCGCGGTTACCAGTCATCGGTAAGCGAGATACTACATTTTGGGACCGGCCAATTTACAACCATAGACTCACTTCGTGTGCAATGGCAGGACGGCACTCAGGAGGTAATTACTGACGTAAAAGCCGTACAGCGGCTGCTGATTGACCAGACAAAAGCTCGGGCCGTATTGCCTGTCCGAACGGATCATAATCCTTTATTCAAAAAGGTAGATCCACTAGTGCCTTATGCACACCTTCAGCTGGAATATAATGATTTCAAAAGGCAGCCATTGTTACCAGTTATGTTGTCGCAGGTAGGGCCCAAAATGGCGGTCGCAGATGTGAACGGCGATGGGCTGGACGATCTGTTCATAGGCAGCGCACAGGGTCAAAGCAGTCAGCTTTATATGCAGACAAAGGAAGGCTTTCGTTTATCTGAGCAAGATGATTTTCTGGCCGACTCCGTTTCAGTCACCAGTTCCATACTTTTCTTCGATGCCGATGGTGATGGGGATGCTGATCTTTATTGCGCGAGTGGTGGATATAATGATTTTACGGAGGCCGATGCCAGGTTGCAGGATCGGCTTTTCATGAATGATGGAACCGGGCATTTTTCACGGGCAATAAATCATTTGCCAGCATTATTGACTTCAAAATCGGTAGTATGTGTGTCGGATTACGATAAGGATGGAGATATGGATCTTTTTGTAGGGGGTAGGGTTGTTCCTGGAATGTATCCATCGAATCCACCCAGCTTTTTACTTCAAAACGACGGGAAAGGCTATTTCAGCGATGTTACAGCCTCAAATGCAAATTCCCTGCAACACCCTGGTATGGTTACAGACGCTTTATGGCTGGACTGGAATCAGGATGGTGAAAAAGACCTTATTATAACAGGAGAGTGGATGGCGCCTACCGTCTTTGTAAATCATTCAGGACACCTGGAGCGCGCGCAAATCGAATCCCTCAGTAAGGCAACCGGCTGGTGGAATTCGTTACTCTTTACAGATGCAGATAAGGATGGCAATCCAGATCTTATTGCCGGAAATTGGGGACTGAACTCCCAATTAAAATGCAATCTAAATGAGCCGTTGAAGATGATTTATAGCGATTTTGATGATAATGGATCCATCGACCCCTTCCTCTGTTGTTACATTCAGGGAATTTCATATCCCTATGTTTCCAGAGATGAATTACTGGATGAGATCTATTCCATGAGGCGAAAGTTCCCTTCCTATGCCAGCTATGCAGATGCTACTATGGATCAGATTTTTTCCGGGAAAGAACTTCATACAGCTCAAACTCTCGAAGCAAACGAACTGGCCACCTGCTATTTTAAGAACACTCAGGGCACATTTAATAAATCGGAATTGCCTATCGAAGTGCAATTCAGTCCGGTCTATAAGATCATTTCTGAAGATCTCAATGCAGATGGCTATCAGGATTTGCTTCTTTTTGGAAATAATGAATATCCCCGATTGAAGTTGGGAAAGATGGATGCTAGTTTTGGAATGATCCTTCTGAATGATGGAAAAGGAAATTTTAAGTATCAGAAGTATACAGAACACGGGCTGGCAGTAGCAGGGGATGTGAAAGATGCTGTCTTTCTGAATTATAAGGGAGATAGGTATCTGATACTGGGAATCAATAATTCTGAATTGGTAACGTTCAAGATGCTCCGATGAAAAAAGGCTTCCTGTTGCTTCTATTGGTATACACAAACGCACGTGCACAGCAGCCGTTGCCTGATGTACCACAGACGGTATGGGCGCTTACAGAAGTTTTGTTTCATGATGTGATCAATCCGCCGGCAGCTGCCCGGTTCTATTCTTATGCACTTTTAGCAGGCCTTGAAGCTGACGCACAATTGAATCATAACAAGAAATCTTTCCATTATCAGTTCAGGGATTTTACACCTGTCCTGCTTCATTCTGTAAAGGAAGCAAATGACCGGTTGACCATTCTTTATGCTATACTGGAAACCGGTAAATTAATGATCCCTTCCGGCTACCTGCTGGAAGAGAAGCAGGAAGCGCTGAAAAAGTCATTTTCCGATTTAAGCGACAGTATTCGAAATTCCAGCATAAGCCTTGCAGAAGAAATTGCTCGTCATATTGTAGCATATGCCAAAACTGATGGCTATTTCAGTCTGAGTAGATTTCCCAGATATCAGCCGCTTAAGGGTTTAGCCTATTGGCAACCCACACCTCCTGAATATATGCCGGCTGTTGAGCCGAACTGGAAAACGATACGGACATTCTTTATGGATTCATCTCAGCAATGCAGACCTTCTGCTATGGTATCATTTAATGAGGATACGACCTCATCTTTTTACAGATTAACAGAAGAAGTATATGAGACTTCCATTCATCTCACACCTGAACAGGTGCAAATTGCCAATTTTTGGGATTGCAATCCATTTGCTGTACAGTTTTCGGGACATATGAGTATAGGTCTGAAGAAAATTTCTCCGGGTGGTCATTGGCTGGGTATTACCGGAATAATTAGCCGGCAACAAGGACTTGATCTTTCACAATCAATACGATTACATGCACTTGTTGCCTGCACGTTACATGATGCGTTTATTTCCTGTTGGGAGGCCAAATATCAGATCAATCGGGTACGACCCGAAACGATTATCAGAAAATATATTGACGAGAAATGGCAACCGTTATTACAAACACCTCCCTTTCCGGAATTTCCCAGTGGACATAGTGTGATTTCAACAGCTGTTGCTGATATTCTAACAGGTTTGATTGGTAATATTTCATTTACCGATAGTGTTGAGACATATATTGGCTTACCGGCAAGAACTTTCAATTCTTTTCAGGAAGCTGCTGCTGAGGCCCGCGTCAGCCGGTTATACGGGGGTATTCATTTTAGGGATGCAATTGAAGAAGGTGGGCGGGAAGGGGCTGTCCTGGCCCGGCTTATACTTGAAAAAGATGGAGTACGCGACGTCCTTCAGAAAGGTATTAAAAACAAGGATTAAATCTAGTTATACATAGGTAATATTACCTATCTGTTCATCTTTCACAGAATTCCAATAAGTACTTATAATCAAATTTTGTAATTTAAGATTTGCCTGATCTTAAAATTCATGCAGTCTATATACTGCTAAAATTGTCTTGGATGCTTACATATACCCTGCCCATACAAGAAAATGAACGATTAACGGAGTTATATGCATACGAGATTCTGGATACGGATAAAGAAGATGCTTTTGAAGAATTAGCCATGTTGGCTTCATCGATTACGGACTGTCCGATTGCCTCCATAACATTTGTAGATAAAGACCGACAATGGTTTAAAGCCCGGACAGGGGACAATACGCCGGAAACCGCTCGATCGATTGCATTTTGTTCGGAAACCATCCTGCAGGAAGATTTTATGGTAATTGAAGATGCTCGATTGGATCAGCGCTTTGCCAATAATCCGGATGTTACAGGTGGGCTGGGAATTGTATTTTATGCAGGCGTTCCTATCTACTCTGTAAATGGATACAAGGTTGGGACTATCTGCATTATCGATCATGTACCGAAAAAATTATTACCGGGACATCTTTCATCTTTAAAACTGATTTCTAAACAAGTGAGCAATCTTCTTGAATTAAGGCTAAAAAATAATATGCTTAAAGCCTACTCCAGAAAACTGCTCAACGAAACGGAAAATAGCTATGAATCGTTCTTTTCAGATTCTGCCTTGCCCAAATGGATATATGATCTGGAAACGTTGCAGATATTAAAGGTTAATCAATCAGCTATGCAGCTTTATGGTTATACCCGTGAAGAATTTTTAAAGCTTTCTGTTTTTGATATTCGTGACCAGGAAGAAAAAGAACACATACAACAATTACTGCAAACGCTGAATTCAGAAACAAATACCATAAGTTTTGAAACGATACACGTTCTAAAAGATAATACAAGGCTGGATGTTGACGTAAGTATTCGAAATATCTTATATAGAGGGCGGAAAGCGAGGCTGGCAACGATGACTGATATTACTGAAAAGGTGGCATTGCGAAATAAGCTGAATCGTCAGCGTCATGATCAGGAACTTAGACTGGATCAGATAGCCAAATCGGTACGTGCTGAGGTCAAAGATGAAATTGGTAAGGAGCTACATGATAATATTAACCAGATACTGGCCAGTACAAAACTTTACTTGGAAATTGCCTCCAGTAATCCGGACATGAGAGAAGAGATGATTCTACTAAGTAAGAGAAATGTATCTGATGCTATGGAAGAGATCAGAATACTATCGAAATCTTTGGTATTAGGCGGAAGCGAATTTGATTTGGTTGAATCGCTACGTAATCTGGTTAAAACCTATGAGCTTGCTAAAGCCTTCAGCATCAGAATGAACCTGAAAGGATTTCTGGAGGACCTGCCTGATGATATGAAAATGACGCTTTTCCGCATCGTTCAGGAATCCTTGAATAATACATCCAAGCATGCGGAAGCCTCAGAAGTAATCATTAATTGTACGTTATTAAGTACCATAGTGTTGGAGATACATGACAATGGAAAGGGATTTCTGGTAGAGGAGAAAGGGATGGGTATCGGGTTGATAAACATTCGTAACAGGGTTCAGTTTTATGATGGTAAGGTAGATATACAATCATCTCCTGGTAAGGGTTTTGCTATCAGAATTGAAATGCCTGTTGATGAGTTGTAAGGATTAAATAGCGCGTTCGAATAAGAATCGGCTATAATTCGCTATTTGTCAATTACTAAGCATATTAATACTTGGATGCCTTGTAATTTAGATGGCTATTCAAGGTATATGGATATTATTGAACGAGATGAAAATACATATGAGATAGCCACATTCGGTGGAGGATGCTTCTGGTGCCTTGATGCATTATTTCGGGTCCTGGCTGGTGTACTGTCTGTTGAATCAGGTTATGCAGGTGGGCATACATCCGACCCTGATTACCGGAAAGTCAGTATGGGTATAACCGGTCATGCTGAAGTGATACAAGTTAAATTCTTTCCGGATATAATTTCCTTTGCAGATCTGATCCGGCTATTTATGGCCGTACATAATCCAACACTATTAAACCGGCAGGGTGGCGATAAAGGAACACAATATAGATCTATATTGTTTTATCACGATAATGAACAACAGGAGGTGATAAGCCTTGTTTTAAAGGAACTTAAACCTTATTTCGATAAGCCTATCCTAACAGAAATCAAAGAATTCCAGGTATTCTATAAAGCAGAAGAGCACCATCAGGAGTACTATCATAAAGATCCGGAAAAAGCGTATTGCAAAACGGTGATCCGACCAAAATTGAATCTATTGAAAGAGCATTTTAGTGATCTTCTAATACAGGATTCACATAATCAATCAAATTAGGTACTGGTATTAACTCTTATTGTTTTCTTTAATCTGATGAGGTAAGTAAGTCCAATCAGGTTGATGAAGGCGGCTCCGCAAAAGATCCACGGGATCCTTTGATATTGATCATGAAATACTATCCCTGCCAGTAAAGCACCAATGCCTATCCCTGCCTCCAATGCTATGTACATAGTAGCCATAGCCCTTCCTCTGAAGTCGGGGTTGCTGAGATCCGCCGTCCATGCGTTGGAGGCCGGTGAAAATAATCCTACAGCAATGCCATAAATAAAAGAGCCTGACATTAACAGAATTACACTTTTTGCTAGCCCGATCATCAGTAAGGATAGAATGAGCATTGCAAAAGCGTATTTCAAAATAATGATCCTTCCCTTTTTATCGGATAATTTACCTGCTGTGAAGCGTACAAAAAGTGAAGAAAGTGTAAATACAATGAAGAAACTACCTTTGTTAGCAATTCCCAAATGTTCACTCCAGTCAGGGATCAGGGTTAGTATAACGCCGTAGCTGATATAGCCAATAAATGTAATTATTGCTGCCGGAAGCACCAATGGTTCTATGATCTCACGTCTTGATATATTTAAAAGGTTATAATGAAAGCGAACTTTATGTTGATGCGTTTCTTTTAGGTTCATCAATATGCCTATGGACATCAAGGCGAAAAAGGAGGAGGTATAAAAAAGAAAATTTATGGAGTGATGCTGCGTGATAAAACTACCCAGAGCCGGACCTATAGCCATCCCGGTGCTGAAGCATATACCATGAATACCAAGTGCCTCTCCCCAACGGTT
>DATAHC010000397.1:0-9672 GCA_036263415.1 Flavisolibacter sp. | reverse complement strand
GCGGCGCGGCCGATCATGATGCCGTCCACCCCATAGGTGTTCTTATAGTGCAGAGCCTTTTCGGGCGAGTCGATGTCGCCGTTTCCGAAAATGGGAATCTGAATGCGGGGATTGGCCTTTACTTTGGCGATATGCGTCCAGTCCGCCACGCCCTTATACAGCTGGCAGCGCGTGCGTCCGTGAATCGCAAGCGCCTTAATACCCACATCCTGCAGGCGCTCCGCCACTTCCTCAATATTGATGGAGCTATCGTCCCAACCCAGGCGGGTCTTCACCGTAACCGGCAGGGAGGTGGCGTTCACCACGGCTTTCGTGAGGCGCACCATGAGGTCGATGTCCTTCAGCACCGCAGCCCCTGCCCCCTTGCTTACCACCTTCTTTACCGGGCAGCCGAAATTGATATCCAGCAGGTCGGGATTCACCGTATCCACGATCTTAGCGCTGAGGGCCATAGCCTCTTCATCGCCTCCGAAGATCTGGATGCCCACCGGCCGCTCGTTGTCGAAAATATCGAGCTTCTGGCGGCTTTTGATGGCGTCGCGGATGAGGCCTTCACTGGAAATGAATTCCGTATACATGAGGTCCGCCCCATTGGCCTTGCAAACCGCCCGGAAGGGCGGATCGCTGACATCCTCCATCGGCGCGAGGAGGAGGGGAAAAGAAGGGAGCGCTATCGTATCGATTTTTACCAAAAAGAGGGGTTTTTGTGAAGGCGGGCGGCTTATCTTGCAGCCGTTCCCGTTCCGGGAGGCAAATTTACATTCTGAAAGCGAGGAGTTATGCAAACATATCTTAAATCAAAGCCGGTGTGGGCACAGCTGCTGCTGTTCCTGGGATTGTCTTTCGGGCTTTTCCTGGTACTGAGCTTTATCGGCATCGCCATTTTAAGCAGCCTTACCGGCGTATCCATATTTCAATTGCAGGACATCGATAAATGGGATACCAGCAACCCGAACCTGATCACGTTTATCAGGGGCACCCTGCTGGTGCAGTTCCTCGGCCTGTTTTTGATCCCTACGCTGCTGTTCGCCTATTTCTCCGACCCCAAACCGGCGCGCTACCTGGGCCTGAAAGCGCCCCAGGACCCGCTGTACTGGATCCTCGGCATTCTGGTGATGGTGGCCGCCATACCGATGGTGGAATATTCCGGATGGATCAACCAGCAGCTGATACCCGCCGGCTCGCAGAAATGGATGAAGGCCCTCGAAGAGGAAGCGGCCAAGCAGATCCAGTTCATGCTGAAGAAGCATACCCTTGGGGAACTGTTCAAGAACCTGATTTTTATCTCCCTGTTTGCCGGTATCGGCGAAGAGCTGTTCTTCCGCGGCGTGCTGCAGCGGCTGTTCATCCGCGCCACCCGGAGCCCATGGGTCGGCATTGTGATCGCCGCGGCCCTGTTCTCGGCCTTTCACTTCCAGTTCTTCGGCTTCATTCCCCGCCTGCTGCTGGGCATTTTGCTCGGCGTGATCTACTGGTACAGCGGGAGCCTGTGGCCCTCGATCATTGCGCATTTCGCCTATGACGCCCTGATCATCGTGCTGGCCTATTTCAATCCCTCGATGCTGGAAAACCCGGATGCCACCCTGATGAAACCCGGGCAGATGCTGCCGATGGCCCTGATCAGCACCGTGCTGACCGCGCTGCTGGTGTGGCATATGATGCGGCGCTCGAAGGCTTCCTTTGAAGCGGTGTACCGGGACGACCTGAAACCTCAAAACCCCTTCAGCTTTTAATCATGGCATTTCACTGGCAAACCTTCCGCACGCGCGCCCTTACCGCCCTTGTATTCGTGATGGTAATGGCGGCCGGACTACTGTGGAACCGGTGGTCGTTCTTCGCCCTTTTTACGCTGGTGCATTTCGGCGCCTGGACGGAATACCAGAAGCTGATTGAAAAGATCAACCCCGACTACCGGCAGATCAAACCCTTTCACCGTTACGGGGTGATGGCGGGCGGCTGGTGCCTGATGCTGTTCTTCACCAACGAAACGCTGTGGATCGGCCCCGTGCTGCTGAGCGATGCGGGGTTCTGGCTGGGCATCCTGTTCCTGATCGCCCTTCCGGTGATGATGGTGGTGGATTCGAAGCCTGTGTTCCTGAAGAATATCTTCTATTCCCTTTTCGGCCTGCTGTATATCTCCCTGCCCTTAGCGCTGCTGACGGACCTGCGCACGGGTTTTGGCGAGGCGGACTACCAGCTTTCGATGACGTTGCCCCTGCTGGTGATCTTTTCCATCTGGATCAATGATACGATGGCCTATATCGTGGGTTCCTTTATCGGCAAAACGCCGTTCTCGCCCATATCGCCCAAGAAGACCTGGGAAGGTACCATCGGCGGCATTGTGCTGACCATCGGCGCTATTATCCTGCTGGCCTGGCTCACCCAACGGCTCCCCCTTGTACATGCCGGGATTATGGCGGCCCTGGCAGCGCTAACCGGCACCTACGGCGACCTGTTCGAAAGCAAATTAAAGCGCATGGCCGGCGTTAAAGACAGCGGGTCCTTCATGCCGGGACACGGCGGCTTTTTAGACCGGTTCGACTCCCTTTTATTTGCCGCCACGGCTGTTTGGTTCTATGCATCCTTTTTCCTGAAATAGGCTATGGGACCGCGTTTCACACAAAAGTACTCGGGTGCTGCTCGTAATTCTACCTGCTTCATTCCGTGCTAGTACTCCATTTTGCCTGACCATTATGTTTTTATGAAATAGGCCTTTACTTTAGCCGTTACAAGCTACATGGCTTCGTGTAAAATCCTAAATCCAACCCTATGAACTGGAATACCTTTTTGGGTGTTACGGCGAGTACTTCCTTTCTTCTGCCGGTGGCGGCCATCGTATACTACAAACTGTATACGCACCGCAGCCTCGCAGCCCTGCTGATCTCCTACAGTATCACCTCGCTCTATAATTTCGCGGAACTGCAACTGATCCCTATGCCCGCCTCTTTTACCAATGGCTTCGGCGTGGTCAATAATTACCTGGACATACCGCTGATGCTGACCGCACTGCTGTTCTTCTGCCCGATCAAACAAAAGCAGAAAACGGTGCATGTGATCACCGGCCTGTTCCTGGCCTACGAGGTGGTGCTAGCCATCCAATTCGGACTGCAGCCTAAGGTAGTAGTGTATATCATGGGTCCCGGCCTGCTGCTGATCCTGGCGTATGCCTTTTACCTGTTTGTCCGCCACATCCGCAACACGATCGTTTATGGAAAGAATGCGGGCAGAACGCTGATGCTGGCCGCCATCCTGTTTTCGTATTCCTGCTACGGCTTCATCTATTATTTCTATTACCTGCAAAAAACAGGAGCCGTTTCGGATATCTACCTGCTGTATTACCTGTCGTCCATATTTTCCTGTGTTTTAATGTGTATCGGACTAGCGCTCACGAACAAACGCCTGAAACTGCTGAACGACCTGAAAGTTACCAGAAGAGAGCTGCAGATGTTTTTCAATACCTGAGCCGCTTTTCTCTTTCGTCCACCGCTTGTAAAACTTGCTTTTTTGAAAGGCAGGTTTTATTTTTATAGGGCCAACCCTATCAGACCCCTCATCCACATCCTCTTCTGACCGCCCGTTCCAGTTATCCGTTAGAACCCTCCTGATCTCCATATCCATATTTCCCTGTCATTTAATACCCGTATATATGGATACTCGACTTTCCTTTTCAGCACTTGTATTTTGTTTCGCCATTTCCATGCTTTCGCTGAGCGACAGCCAGGAGACCGTGACCGCACCCAAACCGGCCATAACGGCCAAGGCACCCGTGCAGTGGGGTTCCTTCCAGGTGAGTCGTACGGCCACCGGAGCCCGGATCGAGTGGACCACGCTGCAGGAAAGCCAGACGCAGGAGTTTTTGGTGCAGCGGTCGGTGAACGGCCGCCAGTATACCGCCTTCCGCCGCCTGGAAGCCACCGGCGACAGTAAGGAACAGCGCCGCTACCAGGCCGAAGACCCGCAGGCCGGAGAAACCGCTTATTACCGGCTGATCTGCATCGGTCGCGATGGATCGGTCGCTTATTCGAAACCGATAGAAAGCCATGCCGACATCAGCAGCATGAGCTCCTTTCAATAAAAAGCTCACACGAGGATTAAAAACAGGTCCCCTAATCAACAAAAAAGCCCCCGCGCAAGCAGGGGCCTTTTGTTATCCGTTATCGTTACAGGGTATACGCTCTTTTGTCGATCAGGTCGTCGGCGATCCTTCTGCGCGCTTCCTTGGAATTGAAGGGCTGCAGTTTGGTGAAGCGCTTCAGCCCCATCAGGATCATGCGCTGCTCATCGCCTTCCGCGAAGGAATTTATGGCGTCCTTACCATTCTTGTGAATGCGGTCGGCCGCATCGTAGAGGAACACATCGAGGATGTCCTGGTGCACGTCGGTAGCCTGACCCAGCTGCTTCAGTTTCATCACGCGCAGCAGCAGGCTTTCCGCCACGTAGGTATCGATAGCCATGTCGGCGATATTCATCAGGATCTCCTGCTCTTTTTCCAGCTGCATCATCAGCTTCTGTGCGGCAGCGCCGGCGGTGAGCAATACGGTCTTCTTGAAGCCGGCGATAGCCTTCCGCTGGCTGGCGAACGGCGTTTCGTCCTCATCGCCGAAATCGGGAATGCTCATCAGCTCCTGCGACACCTTCATGGCAGCGCCCATGATATTGAGGCGTCCCTGCATGGCTCGCTTTAGGGTCATATCCACCGTGAGGAGGCGGTTGATCTCATTGGTGCCTTCGTAGATCCGGTTGATTCGGCTATCGCGGTAGGCGCGTGAAATATTGTACTCCGCACTGAAGCCATTGCCGCCGTGGATCTGCACGCCTTCGTCCACCACATAATCCAGCGCCTCGCTGCCGTCCACTTTCAGGATGGCGCATTCGATGGCATATTCCTCTGCAGCACCCAGCAGCGATTCGTTGAACGGCTTGCCGCCTTCCTGTAGCTCGTGTTCTTTATCATCGATCATTTTAGCCGTGCGATACAGGGCGCTTTCACTGGCGAAGGTGCGAATGACCATTTCCGCGAGCTTGTGCTTGATGGCGCCGAAATTGGCGATAGCCGTTTTGAACTGCTCCCGCGTGGCGGCATATTCCACGGAGGAAGTAATGGCCCTTTTAGAACCGCCCAGTGTTGCCGCGCAAAGCTTCAGACGGCCGATGTTGAGGATGTTGAAGGCGATCTTGTGGCCTTTTCCGATCTCGCCCAGCACATTCTCCACCGGCACCTTGCAGTCCTGGAAATAGAGCTGCACGGTAGACGAGCCCTTGATGCCCATTTTGTGCTCTTCGGGCCCCTGCGTGAAGCCTTCGAAACCGCGCTCCACGATGAAGCCGGTGAACTGCGTACCATCCACCTTGGCAAATACGGTATAGACATCCGCAAAGCCGCCGTTGGTGATCCAGCATTTCTGTCCGTTGAGTATATAGTATTTTTCATCCTCGCTGAGGCGGGCGGTGGTTTTGGCACCAAGGGCGTCGCTGCCACTATTCGGCTCCGTTAGTCCGTACGCGCCGGTCCATTCGCCGTTGATCAGCCTGGGAATATATTTCTGTTTTTGCGCTTCCGTACCGAAGTACAGGATGGGCAGGGTGCCGATGCCGGTGTGCGCCGAGATGGCGACGGAGAAGGAATGTCCGGCCCCGAGGTATTCATTGATGATGGTAGAGGTAATGAAGTCCTTACCGAGTCCGCCGTATTCTTCCGGGAAGGAGGTGGCCAGGAGGCCCTGCTCGCCGGCTTTCTGCACCAGCGCTTTCATGAGGCCCGGCTCCATGCTGTCGATCTGTTCCAGGATCGGCATCACTTCGGCATCCAGGTACTGGGTGCACATGTCGCGGATCATTTTCTGTTCTTCCGAAAATTCTTCGGGAATGAAGATGGAAGCCGGATCGCTTTCTTTGACCAGCCATTCGCCACCTTTCAGTGAGGTGCTTGTTGATGCTGTATTCATTGTTATTGATTTAAGTTATCGTATACTTTCTGCAATACTTCCTTACAGCGTTCCACCTGGTCGGGCGGCACGCCTTTCAAGGCCTCGTTCAGGGTTTCCTCGGCCAGCTGCATGGTCTCTTCCTGCAGCTTCAGGGCCTGCTTGGTGAGAAAGACCTTGTTGATACGGCGGTCCTTTTCATCCGAAACCCGCTTCACCAGTCCCAGCTTCTCCAGGTTGTCCACCAGGCGCGTGATGCTGGGCTTATCGCGAAAGGTGGCGTTGCACAGCTCCTGCTGACTGGCGCCATCCTGCTTCCACAGGTGGTACAACACGCTCCACTGCTCGATGGTGAGGTTGACGCCGGAAGTATTGAATTTCTTCTGCAGCCGGCGGGCAATGGCAGTGGAAGCCTTCCCGGTGATGAAGCTGTATAATTCTCCTTTCTTAAATTGGTTGTTTGGCATACAGTTGTTTATGCAACTAAGTAAATTTAGCTGTCTCTTTTGAAAAAAACAAATAAATCAGGGAAGCTTTTTATAATTCTTCCGGGCCTTTTGCGGACCAGTTCTCCCCTGGCGGGACTAGATTTGCAGAACATGCTCCTGACCGGCCTCACGCTCCTCTTCCTGCTGCTGTATGCCGCGCTGATCGGCTACTACCATACCGGATGGAAGCGGCTGCCCGCATACGAGCCCGGGGATCTACCTCCCGGCGGCTTTGTAACCGTGGTAGTGCCGGCGCGGAATGAATCGGCGCGCCTGCGTCCGCTGCTGCAGGCCCTGAAGGAACAGCGCTTCGAGGCGGCCCGTTTTGAAGTGATCCTGGTGGATGATTATTCCACGGACGATACGGTGGCGCAGGCCCAGGCAGCCGGGCTGGCGCAGCTGAAGATCATCCGTCCGCAGGTGCCGCCCGCCCTTTCTTCCAAGAAAAAAGCCATTGAAGCCGCCGTGCGGGAAGCCCGGGGAGAGCTGATTGTTTGCACCGACGCCGACTGCCTGCCCGGTGCGGACTGGCTGCGCACGGTATATGCCTTTTACCGCGAGCGGCAGGCTGCATTCATCGCCGCGCCGGTACAGTATAGGCATACCGGCACGATGCTGTCCCTTTTTCAATGCCTGGACTTTATGACCCTCCAGGGCATAACGGCGGCCGGCGTGCACCGGCAGTTCCACACCATGTGCAACGGCGCCAACCTGGCTTATACCAAGGCTGCCTTCGAAGCCGTGAACGGGTTTGAAGGCATTGACCGGCTGGCCTCGGGCGACGATATGCTGCTGATGCACAAGATCTGGAAACAGCATCGGGACCGGGTGTGGTACCTGAAGAGCGAAGCGGCGATTGTGCGCACGGCACCTATGCAGAGCTGGAAGGCCTTTTTTTCGCAACGCATCCGCTGGGCCAGCAAGTCGGGCGCCTACGACGACCACCGCATTACCGCCGTGCTGGTGTTCATTTACCTGCTGAACGCACTGTTTATCGTGCTGCTGGTTCAGGCCTTGCGGCAACCGCCCTATTGGTGGCTGGCGGCCGGCTACCTGGCGGGCAAGACCCTGATCGAACTCCCCTTCGTGGCCAGTGTGGCCCGGTTTTACAGGGAACAGCGGCTGCTGAAGTATTTTCCGTTCTTTCAGCCCCTGCATATCCTGTATACGGTGGTTATCGGCCTGCTGAGCCAGACCGGTACCTATGAATGGAAGGGCCGGAGAACGAAATAAATTTTACCTTCCTCGCATGAACCCGGCATCCGATTCCTTCTGGCAATCCTCGTGGCGGCGCCTGAAAAAGAACAAAGGCGCGATGGCCGGCTTATTCCTGATTGCCCTGGCTCTGCTGACGGCGCTGTTCGGGTATTTCCTGGCACCGGACCCATCTCCCTTCGCCAACCGCATTATCCTGGAGATCGGCGGAGAAAAACCCGGTTATTCCCGATCGTTCCTGCTGGTGAAGAAAAGCCATCCGGAGACTGCCGGATTTTTCCAGACGCTGCTGTCGGGGCGACCCGATGCTTACGAATACATTCCCCTGGCCAGCTGGCAGGAGGCCGGTGACAGTATCATCGCCCAGAAATATATCGATGAAGGCGTTACGGAACGCGTTGCCTATACGCGCGCCCAACTCGCTCCGCAGGCGGTACAGACGCGGATCTTCCGGCTGGGGACCGATAAATACGGCCGGGATATCCTGAGCCGCCTGATCATCGGCACGCGGGTGAGCCTGAGCGTAGGGCTGATCACCGTACTGATCTCGCTGGTGGTCGGAATTACCCTGGGCGCTATTGCCGGGTATTATAAAGGCTGGGTGGACGAGGTGATCATGTGGCTGATCAATGTGATCTGGAGCATACCGACCCTGTTGCTGGTTTTCGCCATCACTTTGTTGCTGGGCAAGGGTTTCTGGCAGGTTTTTGTGGCTGTGGGACTGACCATGTGGGTGAATGTGGCCCGCCTGGTAAGAGGCCAGGTACTCGTGACCCGGGAACTGCAGTATGTGGAGGCCGCCCGTGCGCTGGGCTTTTCAGATGCCCGCATCATCAGCCGGCATATCCTGCCCAATATCATGGGTCCGATCCTGGTCATTGCCGCTTCGAACTTTGCCTCCGCTATCGTTATCGAGGCCGGACTGAGCTTCCTGGGCGTGGGCGTTCAGCCACCTCAGCCCAGCTGGGGACTGATGATTAAGGAGAACTATAATTTCATCATTACCCAGAACCCGATGCTGGCCCTGGCACCCGGATTTGCCATCATGCTGCTGGTGCTGGCCTTCAATTTACTCGGAAACGGGCTCCGCGATGCCCTGAATGTGAGAGGAAGAGTTTAGGTTTTTTGACCTGTAATCCACTGTTATCAACAAAGCCGCGCACATATAGAAGATCGGGCCTACCTTATCCGTCTCAATCAGATCGCTCAGAAAATTGACGGTGGCCACCATGGTCAATACCGCCGCTACCGCCGCTACCACCTGTTTCCAGAACCGGTCATTCAGCCGCTGATACAGCGTCTGGGCGTAATATAACAGCGCCAGCCAGAGGAGGAGGAGCAGTACCAGTCCGGCCACTCCCTGCTCTATCAGCGTGAGCAAAAAATAATTGTGCACAGTAGAATGCTCTTCATTGCTGCTGACCCAGGTTTTGTAAGCCGGTATGGCATAGGGCTTATAATTGAGGTAAAACGTACCGGGTCCCGTACCGGTCATCCAGTGGTCGGTGGCCAGCCGCGCCCCGGCGATCCAGCGGTAGAAGCGCTCGGCGGTAGATAGATCTTTCAGCTGGTACGTAGCCACCAGGTGCTGCCCGAAGTCGGAATGAAACACCGTATGATTGTAATCGGGTGCAAAGCGCAGGTAGCGGTCCCCACGCTGCAGCCACCAAACGGTCGCCAGCGAGAGCAGGATCATGGCGAGGAAAGCCGTTACCAGCATTTTACGCCGCACCAGGACATAGGCGGTCATACCTGTAAACAGGGCAAGCCAGGCACCCCGGGCATAGGAAACATACAGCGCGGCCAGAAGCACTGCCAGAAGCAGTCCCAGCATGTTACGCTGAAAAGGGCGGGACGCCTGCTGCCAGAGGAGGATGTTCACCGGCACCATGGCCACCAGCAGCGCCGAATAATTGACGTGGTTGCGGAAGAACGGTTCCAGGGCCGTATTCACGCTTTCGAAGCGGAAGCCCATCCCGGCATGGCGGAAGAGGGCCAGCACCATGGCCAGCATCATCGACAGAAACAGGATACCGACCGCGCGT
>DATAHC010000396.1:0-6526 GCA_036263415.1 Flavisolibacter sp. | reverse complement strand
CTCTTCCGCTCGAAATATACCTTCTCCATTGTAACGCCGCAGAATTTCAAGACCATTGCAGATGCCATTTACAATGCCAACCAGAACGTGGCCTGGTACCGCGATAACAAGCAGCAGGAGATCGCGGCGCGCATCAGCGAGTATGGCTTATCCTATTGCCAGTATTCCTACAGCCTGCCCAGGCCGGTATCGGAATATTTTCACCTGCTTATGATGGTGAACTATGCGGACTATTTTGCGGAGCTCGGCTTTACGGAAAATTATTACCGGAAGGAAACGAACGAATATAACCGCGAGGCGATCATTCAGAAGGTGGAGGAAATTGAGAGCCGCTGGAAGGAGAAGTACCCAGAGCTGAAGCTGAAGACCGATAAGCTGAAGTTTGACAGCGCGGTGTCGTTCAACCAATCCTTTACCACCGAGATCGAGTACCTTAATCTTGAAACCAAGTAAATGAATACCCAGCAGATCATAGAGCTGTACCGTCCCGCCATTATTCAGCTGGCTACCCAGACCAGCACAGGTACCGGATTTTACCTGAAAGAATTCGACCTTATCGTAACCAACGACCATGTGGTAGGAAAGAATAATGAAGTGACCATTGCCGGAAGGCTATTTGATAAGCGCATCGGGCGCGTGTGGTATACCGACCGTAAGCACGACCTGGCCTTTCTGCAGCCGCCGGATGATGTGCAGATCCCCGAAGTGAAGCTGGGCCAGTATGAAGAGACCAAGGACGGCGACGTGGTGGTTGCTATCGGGCATCCGTTCGGACTGAACTATACGGCTACACAGGGCGTGATCTCCAAGGTAGACCGTATCCGCGAAGGGGTGAAGTACATCCAGATCGATGCGGCCATCAATCCGGGCAACAGCGGCGGTCCCCTGGTGAATAAGGAGGGGCAGATCATCGGCATCAACTCCTTTATCATCCGCGGTGGCGATAACCTGGGCTTTGCCCTGCCGGTGAGCTATATCCGCGAAGCGCTGGAACTGTACCTGCCGCATCGCGGCGAGGCCAGTACCCGTTGCCACAGCTGCAACAACCTGGTATTGGCTTCTACCATAGAAGCCACGAAATATTGTCCGTACTGCGGCACGGAAGTGAAGCTGCCGCAGCCACCCGAGCGGGAGAACAAGCCGGTGGGCGTAGCCAAATCGGTTGAGGATATCCTGAAAGAGCTGGGCAAGGACGTGAAGCTCTCACGCGATGGCAATAACAACTGGAGCGTGAAAGCCGGCACTGCCAAGATAAAGATCAATTACAACCCCGACAACTACTTTGTGGCCGGCGATGCCTACCTGTGCCAGCTGCCTGCCGATACGGCCCGCATCAAGCCGCTGTACCAGTTTCTGCTGCAGGAGAACTATAAGCTGGATAGCCTGGTGCTTAGCTGCGTGAAGCAGAACATCGTATTGTCCTGCATCATGTACGACCTGGACATGACCAAGGATGCCGGCATGGAGATGTTCCGCGACCTCTTTCAGAAGGCCGACTATTACGATCAGCTGCTGGAAAAGGAATTCGGCTGCCAGGAATTACTGGAAGAATAAGCGCCTATGATGCAGAAGAAATACCTGACGAAAGAACAGGCCGTGCAGAAGCTGAAGCAATATTGCGCCTACCAGGAGCGCAGCCACTCGGAGGTGCAGCAAAAGCTGTGGGACCTGGGTGTGAGCCGTTCCGACCATGATGAGATCCTGTCCACGCTGATAGAAGAAGATTACCTGAACGAGGAGCGCTTTGCCAGAATGTTTGCCGGCGGCAAGTTCCGCATGAAAGACTGGGGCCGTAAAAAGATCTACTATGCGCTGAAGGAAAAGAAGGTGAGCGAGTACAATATCAAAAAGGCCATGAAGGAGATCGATGAGGACGTATACCTGAAAACGCTTCACAGCCTGGCGGAAAAGAAATATGCCCTGCTCAAGGACGACCAGTACCTGGTACGCAAGAAGAAAGTGGCCGATTACCTGATGCAGAAAGGCTATGAGTATAACCTGGTGCAGCAGGTGCTGGCGGAACTTACGGAGAAATGATGCCAGACATCAGCTTTCAGACGGCAGACGTCAGCGGGAAGATGAACGGTTCTCTTCCATATCCATTATAGCCCACTGAGAAACGTACTTCGTTATTCAACATTCCTTGTTCATTATTCATTATTCCTTGCCGCTTCCCAGCCGATCAATGCTTTTTTACGCAATGGTCCCCAGTGGTAATTACCCAGTACGCCGGTAGACTGGATCACCCGGTGGCAGGGAATCAGCACAGCAACGGGGTTGCTGCCAATGGCGGAGCCTACGGCCCGGAAAGCCTTTGGAGCCGCAATGCTGTGGGCAATGCGGCTGTAGGTAGCCACGCGGCCCGGCGGTATTTTCAGTAAGGCCTCCCACACCTTCAGCTGAAAAGGCGTACCCTTCAAATGCAGCGGGATCGTGTCTTCACCCGGTGCTTTTGTAAAGTAGGCTTTGGCACGCCGTAGCGGCTCGTTCTCCTGATTGGAAAAGGTGGCGTTCGGCCAGGATTGATGCAACTGGCTCAAACCCTCTTCTACATTCCCGGTGAACTGCAGGGAGCAGATGCCTTTGTCTGTAGCAGCCACCAGCGCCGTTCCGAACGGTGTTGATATAAAGGCATGGTGGATCAACAGGCCGGCCCCGCCGTTCTTGTATTCGCCGGGCGTCATGCCCTCGATGGTAATAAACAGATCGTGCAGGCGGCCGGTGCCGGAAAGCCCGGTCTCAAAACTGGCGGATTCCAGTGTATGGTTTTCCTGGAGCAGCTTCTTGGCATATTCCAGGCTGAGATACTGGAGGAATTTCTTGGGCGTAACACCGGCCCATTCCCGGAACAGCCGGTTGAAATGATAGGGGCTCAGGTACACTTTTGCGGCAACGGCATCCAGATCGGGTTGTTCCCTGAAGTTCCCGTGCAGGAAATGGATGGCCGTTTCAATCCGTTCGTAGTTGCTTTCCATAGGGTAAAGCTAGGCCAGTTCACCGGCCCGGAAAACCCGGAACTTGCTTATTTCATAAACGAATAACAGCAGGAATCGGGTTGCAGGGTATGCCGGCAGGTCCCAATTTTGAAAATAAAAAAAGATGCGAAATTTTGAAGTAGTGGCCCTGAGCCGGCAGGCAGTAGCGGCCATCAGGGAACAACGGGTAGATGCCTATGGACATGCGGTCATGGAACAAACGGCTACCGGTGCAGGACCTTGCCGGGTATCCCTGCAGCCCTTCCGGAAAGGGATCGATAAACGGCTGGTATTTTCCTATTCGCCTTTCGAACAGGCCAATGCCTACGATCAGCCAGGACCTGTTTTCATCAACGCGGAAGACGTGGCACCCTATTCAGACATCCGTCGCTTTCCTCCGGAGATCAAGGCTGATAAAAAACGTTTTCCGCTCACCCTGATCGGGTACTCCAAAGACCAGCAAATGGTTCATTCGCAGCTGGTCGGCGATCAGGATGTGGAGGACCTGATCGAAGCCTTGTTTGCCTCCAAAACGGCTATCGATTACCTGCATGTGCGCAATGCCGAGGCCTGCTGTTATATCTGCCGGATCAACCGGATCGTTTCGGAGTAAGGTGCGGTAACTAAAAAGGCGGATCGTAACGACCCGCCTTTATTATAAAATCAGTTGCCTTATTCGATCGTCACTTTTGTTTTCTTCACCTCATTGCCTGCCTGCACCTGCACTACATAAAAACCTTTGGCCAGGTTGGGCAGCTGAAGAATGCTGGTTCCGGAAATATCTTTCAGCGTCTTGTCAAACACAATGCTTCCGGTACTGTTTACCAGCTGCACCCGGGCCGTATTCTGGGAAAGGCGGAGGGTGAGTTCCCGGTTGCGGATCACCGTAGGATAGATCTGGATGGTACTTTCTTCAGCAGCGTTCACCTTAACCACAGAGGAGTATTTTACACTGCCATCCTTATCATGGATCGCCAGCCTGTAATAAAGGGCACCAGACTGGTTGATACTATGGCGGAAGCTGTAGTCGCTGCCATTGGCCTTCTGGGCGGAGGGCACCTGTCCGGCAGGCTGGAAGCTTCTTCCATCCGTTCCGTATTCCACTACAAAATGAGAGGTGCCTTCCTCATAAGAGGTTGTCCATTTCAATTCATTGTAGGCCGCAAAATGACGGGCAGTGAAAGAAGTAAGGTTCACAGGCAGCACGGTGCCACCGGTTGCCACTACTTTGTAGACCGTTCCATTGGTCAGTCTTGTAACGTAAAGCGTACCATCTTCGGCTTCGCCAAACGAAGAGATATTATTGATGGCATTGGCCTGGCTGGCATTGTTCCAGCCTCCGGCCCCATTAGGCCAGATGAAATAGTTTCTGCCTGAACTATAATCAGCGGCAATATAGTAGCCACGAAAGCCGGCATACTCAGAACCCCTGTAAACAGTACCACCAGTAATAGAAGATCCTCCTGAATTATTATAGGTATATATTGGAAGTGTATGGTTAGTAAGCGTGCAGTTTGGACTTGCATTTAAATTTTGCTGTGTGCCTTCATAACATACCCAGCCATAGTTGATTCCTCCGGTGCTGGTGACAGGCTGGAAGTCCACTTCTTCAAAGACACCCTGACCCACATCACCGATCCACATATCACCTGTCTCCTTATCGAAATTCCAGCGAAAAGGATTTCTCAAGCCTAAAGCCCATATCCGGTCGTCTACTGCCGGGTCACTTACATAAGGATTATCGGCTGGAACAGAATATAATGCCGGTGCTGTATAGTTATCAATGTCAATCCTGACTATTTTTCCAAGTAGAACATTACCGTTTTGGGCATTATTTGCTGGTTTATCATCAAAATTTCCTCCATCTCCTGTGGCCAAATATAAATAACCGTCCGGTCCAAACTTCAGGGTACCTCCATAATGGTTTGTATAAGTTGGATGAGGTATGGTTAACACAGTGGCACCCGTACTAACATCACCTGTATTGCTGTTACCTAAGGTTGATTGATATCTTCTGATTTCAATACTTCCTGCTGCATTCACCAGGTATACAAAAAAATATCTATTGGTAACGCCATCAAAGTCCGGGTGAAACGCCACACTTAATAATCCGCCTTCACCGGCTGTATTGACAATGTTCTCGCCTCCGGCGCCCAGGTTGATAAAGGTGGTTACCGTTCCGCTGTTCCAGACTTTTATGGTACCTGCTCTTTCTACAATGAAAAGGCGATTGGAACCATCTCCTGCATTCGTCATATAGATCGGTGCTGTAAGGCCGGTAATGAAAGATGAATAACTTACTGTGGGTGGTTGTGCTGTTGTTACGAGTGAAACACACAGCGCCAGGAGCAGCGCTTTGGCTGAAAAGTAGATTTTTGGCATGTTGGTTAAAGGTTTAGGTAAGCTAACTCAGCACAAATTCAATGCCTGACTGGTGAGTTGTAAATTAATTCTTTGCTTTGCGGTATGCAGGACCTGATCATTACACTGATTCAAACCGAATTAGCCTGGGAAGATAAAAAAGCGAACCTGGACCTCCTGGAGCAAAAGATCACCGGCTTACAGCCATCCACACACGTAATTGTACTGCCGGAAATGTTCAGTACGGGCTTCAGCATGAAGCCTGAAATCCATGCCGAAACCATGGATGGTCCGTCGGTTCAATGGATGAAACGCGTGGCCGCTGCCAGGCGGGTGATCCTCACCGGAAGCCTGATTATTGAATCGGAAGGCCGGTATTATAACCGGCTGATCTGGATGCTGCCCAACGGCCAGTATGGCTATTACGATAAACGCCACCTGTTTGCCTTCGCGGGAGAGCATGAGCACTATACGGCGGGGAATAAGCGCCTCATTGCTTCGGTAAATGGCTGGAAGATCAACCTGATGGTTTGTTACGACCTGCGGTTCCCGGTCTGGGCGCGTCAGCAGTGCACCGATACGGAAGCCGCGGAATATGATGTGCTGATCTATGTGGCCAACTGGCCGGAGCGCCGCAATCATGCCTGGAAAACCCTTTTACAGGCAAGGGCTATCGAGAACCAATGCTATGTGGTGGGTGTGAACCGGGTAGGTAAGGATGGCAATGCTATTTACCACAGCGGCGACAGCATGGTGCTCAACGCCATGGGCGAAGTGCTGTACCATAAGGAACACGAGGAGGATTGCTTCACCATCACCCTAAAAAAAGAACCCCTGGAGCAGGTGCGTGAAAAGCTGCCTTTTCTGAAAGATGCGGATGATTTTGAGGTGAGCGTGTGATAGTTAATAAGGGAGCATTATTTTATATTACTGCTGTCTTTTCGGAGCAACTCATAGATCTTCTCCATCTTATAGTCCACATTCCTGCGGATATCATAGCTGTTCGGAAGCGCTTCGATCTCCGGCATCACACCGCGTCCCTTCTGTTCGTTCTTATCGATCACCAGCCGGAATAAGGGCAGCCGGAACCGAACGCCCGTGCGCGGCAGCGTTACGTCGGGAATCAGCCAGGCGGTATTGCCGTAGGCGCCGCCCCCGGTCTCTTCCCCCACGGTATATACATTCTCCTG
>DATAHC010000395.1:0-4243 GCA_036263415.1 Flavisolibacter sp. | reverse complement strand
CTACCGCTTTTCCAGAGGCATTGTGCTGTTTGGCGGGATCCTGGCATTTGTAATGCTCAGCGGCATCCGCCTTTTACTGATCGGTCTCGGCATCCTGAAGGTCCCTGCCCCATCGCTTTCGCATCCGCAGCTGCTGGTGGTAGCCAGCCGGGATGAATATGAAGCGCTGATGCCCTTGCTGGAGAAGCATCGAATGACCGATCAGCTGATCGGCCGGATTGCCAGCAACGGACAACCGGAAGCAGAGGCCCTGTCGCGACTTGAGGCCTTACCCGAAGCTATAGCCGCACTGGCAGCCACGGAAGTGATCTTTTGCTGCGGCAGCTTATCTTACCGATCCATGATCGGGCGGTCGGAGGAACTATGCGGGAAAGCCCGGCTCCGGTACCACCGTACGGGGAGCCGCAGCATTGTTGGAAGCGATGCCAGCACCGCCAGCGGAGCCATCATCAGCGAAGAATCCTTTCAGCTGCAGGACGCTTCCCGCAGAAGGATCAAGCGGCTGATCGACGTTGCTGCGGCACTGTTCTTTTTACTGACCTTCCCCGTACACCTGTTACTGGTAAAAGATCCCGGCGGTTTCTTCCGGCATGTTTTCCAGGTTCTGGCAGGAAAACGTACCTGGGTGGGCTACAGCAGGGCAGCCGCCTCGCTGCCCCGGCTGCGCAAGGGTATCCTGGGTCCGCACGGACTGGTACAGAAGCATCATTCGGGCCTGTCGGAAGAAACGCTGCTGAAGGCTGATTACCGGTATGCCAGGGAATACGAGCCGGTGCAGGACCTGAAAGCCCTCTGGATCAGCTACCGCTGGCTGGGTACCCGGAACATATAACATGTTGGTACTTTTATTGATAAAGCTTAACCTTGTAACGAATGGCGAGGATCATTGATATAAAAATACCGAAAGCAATAGCCGCTGCCCTGCGTATCCCGGAAAACGATCCGCGACGGCAGCAGCTGAGGGTATTGAAAAAGCTGTTGAAGAAAGCACGGTTCACGGAATTCGGACAGGTATACCGGTTTGACGAGATCTTACTGAGCCGCCATATCGGAAAGGATTTCCAGCAGCGCGTGCCGGTGCACGATTACAATAAGATCTATGAAGAATGGTGGAAGAAGACCCTGGAAGGCGTTCCGGACGTGGCCTGGCCCGGAAAGATCAAATACTACGCACTCAGTTCCGGTACGTCCGAATCGGCCAGTAAATACATCCCGGTCACAAGGGAAATGCTGCGCAGCAACCGGATCAATTATATCCGCCAGCTGATCTCCGTATTCAATTATGAGCATCTGCCGCGGAATGCCGTTACTAAAGGATTCCTGATGCTGGGCGGCGCCACCGACCTGCAGAAGGGCAGTGCCGGCTGGTATGCCGGCGACCTTAGCGGCATCCTGGCCAAGAACCGGCCGTTCTGGTTTCAGACCTTTTATAAGCCCGGAGGACGCATTGCCGCGATCAAAGACTGGAATCAGAAACTGACGGAGATTGTGGAGAAAGCGCCCGACTGGGATATCGGCTACATCGTAGGCGTTCCTGCCTGGTGCCAGATGTGCATGGAAATGATCGTTGAGCACTACAAGGTGAAAACGATCCATGACATATGGCCCAACCTGGGCTTTTTTGTTCATGGCGGTGTGGCTTTCGAACCGTATAAGAAGGGCTTTGAGAAATTGCTCGGCAAGCCGATCGTTTATATAGAGAACTACCTTTCCAGTGAAGGCTTCCTGGGCTACAAGGACCGCGAGCAGGCCAGGGGCATGAAGCTGATATTGAACAATAACATCTTCATGGAATTTGTGCCCTTCGACGATAAGAATTTCGACAGCGAGGGCAAGATGGTGGAAAAACCGGAAGCGCTGATGATCCATGAAGTGGAAGAAGGAAAGGACTATGCGCTTTTAATGAGCACCAATGCCGGCGCCTGGCGGTACCTCATCGGCGATACGGTACGGTTTGTAGACCTGAAGCGAAATGAGGTGGTCATTACCGGCCGCACCAAGCATTTTCTGAGCCTGGTAGGTGAGCACCTGAGCGTGGAGAACATGAACAAGGCCGTGGAGACCGTGAGCGAAGAGCTGAATATCTCCATACCGGAATTCACCGTGATCGGCTTTCCGTATGAAAACTTCTTTGCCCATAAATGGTTTGTGGCCTGCGATGATACCATCGATCCCGATCTCCTGGCCCGAAAGATCGATCAGAAGATCTGCGAGATCAACGACGACTATGCTGTGGAAAGGACCAGTGCGCTGAAGGAGATCTTTCTGCAGAAGCTTCCGGAAGATGCGTTCCTCAAATTCATGGAGCTGAACGGCAAGCTGGGAAGCCAGCACAAATTTCCGCGGGTGCTGAAAGGCAAGATGCTGCAGGACTGGAACACCTTCTTAAAGAACTATTCTTAAACACCGGGTACGCGAACCGAAGCATCGCTATTATAAGCGGATGCAGCGGTAAGCATGGATAATTATGGACGCACTGATTAAAGGACTGACGCTGGGATTATTACTTGCCATCTCGGTAGGGCCGATCGTTTTCACGGTGATCAAGCAAAGCCTGAACAACGGGCGTAAGGGCGGCCTGGCCTTTATTGCCGGCATATCCTTCAGTGATATCCTTCTGGTAGTTCTCAGCAACCTGTTCACCAACCTGTTCGATGTATTGAAGGCCCATAAGAAAACGCTGGCCGTAGTTGCGAGCGTTTTCCTGATCCTGGTAGGACTGTATTTTCTTTTCTTCAAGAAAGTGAAAGTGACGTCGGAAGGGCAGCAGGACCTGGTCTTTGGCACCGGTGATTACGTAAAGATCTTCGCATCCGGTTTCATCATGAATATCTTCAATCCGGGCATCATCATCTTCTGGCTGACTACCTCCACCACCTTTATCGACCACACCCTCAATCAGCGGATCATCATCTTCGGTGTAGCCCTGCTGCTGGCCCTACTGGCCGATATTGCAAAAGTGTTACTCGCCGATAAGATCCGCAAGCGGCTGACACCTGCCACCATCCATCGCATCAACCAGGCCAACGGATTGCTGTTGATCATCTTTGGTATTGTTATTATCTTCCTTCAGTAAAAACCACCTATGAAAGAAAAGACCTCTGGCAACCGATTCTGGAAGTGGACCAAACGGATCTTCCTCTTCCTCTTCATCGGCCAGTTTGTTTATATCATCCTGCTGAAATGGATCGATCCGCCGATCACGCTCACGCAGCTTCAAAGCTGGATCTCCGGCAACGGTCTTAAGAGAGATTATATCGATGGCTCCGAAATGTCTTACCAGAGCAAATTGTCGGTGATCGCTTCCGAAGACCAGATCTTTCCGGACCATGGCGGGTTTGACTGGAAGAGCATTGACAAGGCGATGAAGTACAACAAGAAAAAGCCCAATCGCATCCGTGGAGCGAGCACGATCAGCCAGCAGGTAGCGAAGAATGTATTCTTATGGCAGGGGCGCGATTACATCCGCAAGGGCCTGGAAGTGTATTTCACCAAAATGATCGAATGGATCTGGGGCAAGAAGCGCATTCTGGAAGTGTATCTCAATGTAATTGAAATGGGGCCCGGCATCTTCGGCGTGGAAGCGGCGGCTCAATCGTATTTCAATAAGCCCGCCTCCCGGCTGTCGCGGCGCGAAGCCGCACTGATCGCTGCCTGTCTGCCGAACCCGAAGAAATATACGGTGAAGCCGATGTCCGCATTTGTAAGCGGTAAGGCAGGATGGATCCAGCAGCAGATGAATTTCCTGGAGCGCGATCCCGACGTGCAGGAGATCATTGCCCGTCCCGTACCGGCAAAAGCTCAGAAGGCCCGCTGAGGTTTGAGGTAGGTATCGATAACGCTGGTGGCCATTTGCAAACGCTCTCCGTCTGTGCCGGAGATCACTGCCCACCGATCGCCACTGTTGATCACCACGTCTTTGTAGATCTTGAATAATTTCTGACGGAAAGCCGGATCCGGATATTCTCTCAATTCATCAGCCTGCCAGGGAAGATCGGTGTTGCATAACAGATACAGATCGTAGCTGCGGCGGGCGATCTGCTTCAGGATCCAGGTATGACATTGTTCAAAAGCTACCTCACACCATACCTTCATTACATACATGTCCGTATCGATAAAATACAGATCATTGCGGGCACCTGCTATCAGCTGATCTTCCAGTTCCACCTGGCCATGGGCGATGGTCAGCAGGTCGTCGAAGGTATAATCCATACCTTTTTCCATCAGGTATTCCCGGGCAAAC
>DATAHC010000394.1:0-14762 GCA_036263415.1 Flavisolibacter sp. | reverse complement strand
GCCGATCTGTACATACTGCACATTCTTTTTATCGATATTGAACAAGCCGCCCATTTCAAATCCATTCACCCCACCATTATAACCGCCAAAGACGTTCAGGGAGAAGTTGTTGGATACCTGGGCACTCAGCTTTCCATGTGTGCCCAGCCCGGGAGTAAGAGAAACCTGGTAGGGTCTGGATATAAAGAACTTTCTGAGATTCATGCTTTGGAACCGCTGGCCTGCAGAGAGGAGGAACTGACCCATGGCCGTACGTTCAACCTTGATGGAATCTGTTTTGGTATAGGTATATTCCGTAATGAAAGAATCCTTTTGTACCCGCAGACGGAATTGATCCGGTGCAAAATAATCATCCGGTGAAATGATGGTCATAGATCCGGTGGTAACAGGAACGATCGTTACGGTGATCTGCTGATTATACCCGGGATCGATGGCTACGGTAGTATCCTGGTAAAACTCCTTGCTGACCGTAAGCGCAACTCTTTTATTTTTCTGTTTGATCCGGAGCTTGAAATAGCCTTCGGTATTGGTAAGGGCTGATACCAGCAGGGTTTTATCATAAATGCTGGCATAGGGTATCTGATGGCCGGTCTCGTCATCAAGCACATAGCCGCTCACGGCATAATACTTATCTTCTGTTACGGCCCTGTTGGTGACTAGGGTGAGGGTTATGGGTGCCTTCCGGATAATGATATAATTCCCGCTTTCCCGGAATTCGAAATGGTCCGGGAGCAGCTGGGAAAGGATCTGTCGGACGGGTTTGTTGAATACGGTCAGTGTGATCAGGCTGTCCTTTTTAAGGATCGTACTGTTATAGGAAAAATAAAAGTTTCCTTTATTACTAAGAATTTCCAGCACCTGGTCCAGGCGTTGCCGGTTCACCTCCAGCGATATAGGCTTTTCCAATAAGGACTGTGACCGGGTAGAGGCAGTTAAAAGGCATAAGATAGCTAAGAGAAGCATGGTTCGCTTCAGAATGATTGCTGACATAATAATTCCTTTCTGTCGTTACTGTAAAATAATGGTGTTTGACGAACGGGTCACTTTTATATCGAATGTGACGCTGATGATTTCAAGGATACGGTCCAGTGATTCATTATTGAACGTGGTGGTAAGGGGCAGATTGCGAAGGGATGGACGACCAATCCGTATATCACTTCCATACGCCTCGTTTAATACGTCAACCAGCTTCCATAAAGGGGTGTTCTCACAAACAAATTCCTTCGATCGGTAATAGTTGTACAACCGGTCGGACTCTTTTTCCACTTGCCATGCGGAATCCTGGGTTGGTACGATTACTTTCTCCCGCGGATGCAACTCAATTTGTTTATGCTGACGGATCACCTGCACGACCCCTGTCTCAACGATCACCTCCGTCTTTCCATTCAGGCTGCGGATATTGAAGGAAGTGCCTACCACCTTAACAAGGACGTCATTTACCTGGATAATAAAAGGCTTGTTTTTATCCGGCGTAATGTTGAAAAAAGCCTCACCTTTCAGTGTAACAGCTCTTGTATCGCCGGCAAACCGGTCCGGATAGGTAAGGGAGGCATTCTTGTTAAGCGTAATCACCGATCCGTCCGGTAAAGTGTCTTTCACAACCTTTTCGAATGCCTGCACTTGGCGTTGCTTCGGCAGCGGTTCCTGATTCACAACATACAGTACGAGGGCCAGGCCGGCTACAATTATAAATAAGGCGGCGATTCGCATCCAGGAAAAAGACCGTATAGGTGACGCTTCCTGCGGCGCCTTGATACGCGCTTCAAAACGCTTCCAGGCAGCCTTTTCATCTACTGTGGAAACCGAAGCCAGGATTTTGCTTTGCTCCCAGACGCTGCGCAGTTGTTCAAGGTAGGTACGGTTTTCATCGGTTTCCCTTACCCAGGCTTCGATAGCCAAGGTTTCTTCGGGAGAAGCCTCTCCCAAAAGATATTTAACCAGCAGGTCATCGTTTATATGGTAGTTGTTCTCTTTCAAGCAGCTTGGTTATTTATGGATCAATAGAAGTACCAGTATTAAAAAATCGATCAGCTTGGTGCGCAATAGCTTCAGTGCCTTGCCCATCTGGTTCTCCACCGTCTTTACGGAAATGCCAAGCCGGTCGGCAATTTCACGGTAGCGCAATTCTTCGAACCGGCTGAGTTGGAATATGGTACGGCATTGTTCCGGTAATTCATTCAGGGCAATCCGGAGCCTGCCTTCCAGTTCCTTCAGATGTAACTGGTTCGTAGCCATGTCAGATTCCTGACCGGAGCGGTGAATGACATGAAGCTGATGGGCCGAACGTACTTTCATGTGCTTGAGATAATTCAGCGATTCATTGTGAACGGCACGGTAGAGATAAGCGGCGATGGATCCGGATATGGAAAGGGCTTCAGACCGTTCCCAAAGTTTATAAAAAACATGCTGAACCATTTCCTCGGCAGCCATCTCCTCTTTTACCAGGGTCATCGCATAGGCATGCAGCTGCCTAAAGTGGGAAGTGAACACCTGTTCAAAGGCTTTCTCATCCCGCTTTCCCAGTAATGCAATAAGCCCGGAATCATTCACTTCCATTCGGAGAGGTTGGTAAATTGGTTCAGATAAGGCGTGGCCGTTCAAAACTACTTTATTGAATAACAACGGAAGAATGCTTTACCCCTACGCGGTTTCAAAATTATTTTAATGGAGGCGTAAGGGCCTGATTGGTAAGGCTGTTTTAATGGAGCGGGTAGGCTACATTTGGGAATGAGACTTTCCATTTTTGGGGCTGGTTTTCTGATGCTGCTGGTAGTTTCCTGCAGCCCGTACCGGAAAATAAACCAGTCGGCGCATAAAAATCTCCTGAACGATTCCATACTGCGGTCAGCACATATAGGCATCAGCATTTTCGACCCTGGTTTAAATACCTATCTGTTCAATTACCAGGGTAACAAATATTTCGTTCCGGCCAGTAACACAAAATTGGCCACTTGTTATGCAGTTTTGAAATACCTCGGCGATAGCCTTCCGGTATTTCAATATGTTATAGAGAGCGATACCTTGATCTTATTTCCTTCCGGTGATCCTACTTTTCTGCATCCGGATTTTTCTAAACAGAAGGCTTTCGGCTTCCTGAAGTCGAATCCTTTACCGCTAGCGGTTTCTTTATCCGGCTGGCAGGAGGAGCGCTGGGGCAGTGGCTGGTCCTGGACGGATTACAGTGAGGATTATATGGCGGAAAGAAGCGGGTTTCCGGTTTATGGTAATGTAGTGCGGTTCCGGAAGGAAGCCTCGCAATTATCCGTAAGTCCCTCTTATTTCAGGTCCTCTGTCACGGTAGATAATCCAACAGCTCCGGGCCTGTTTCCTTCTTCGGTGGTGCGCGACATTGCTTCCAATTCATTTCACGTAACGGCCACTGGGAAACGGGAACTCTCCATTGAAACGCCTTATTTTTCAGACAACGGCCTCACACAGCTGAAACTGTTGCAGGATACATTGCGCAAAACGGTGGTACTGAGTAATCGCAAACAAATTCCGGGTAGCTTGATGACCACAGTCTATTCAGGGCCGGTGGATTCACTTCTTCGGCTCATGATGCACCGGAGCGATAACTTCTTTGCGGAGCAAACCCTGCTGATGGTGAGTAACCGGTTAACCGGATCCATGAATGACGACCGTGTAATAGACACACTTTTAAAAACAGGGTTCAGTGACCTGCCTCAAAAACCCAGATGGGTGGATGGATCGGGTCTGAGCCGATATAATTTGTTTACGCCACAGGATTTTATAGCGCTGCTTCAGAAAATGAAAACGGATTTTGGAATGGAAAGAATGAAAACGATTCTTGCAACAGGCAATACCGGTACCCTGGCCAATTATTATAAAACAGACAGTAGCTTCATTTATGCAAAAACGGGTACGCTCTCTGGCGTAGTGGCGCTGAGTGGATACCTCTATACCAGGAAAGACAGGCTGCTGATCTTTTCTGTCCTCGTCAATAATCATCAGGGTTCAGCGGTAAGGGTCCGCAGAAAAGTGGAGCAGTTTATCAAAGCAATCAGGGAACGGTATTAGCGACCTTACCTTCCAAACATTTTATCCAGCTGGTCCTGTTTGAATTCAAGATAGGTTGGCCGGCCGGTCGGAGTGCTGTTGGGCTGCCGGCACCGGAACAAGTCATCGATCAGCTGCTGCATTTCTTTTTCACCCAGCATTCTGCCGGCACGGATGGCCTGTTGGGCTGCTACGGTGCGCAACAGCATTTCACGCCGTGATAATTTCAGGTCACTGTTGAAATGCTTGTATTGCTCAAGGATCTTTTCTAAGGCCTGCTTTTCATTACCACTTTCAATGTCTGCCGGTGTGCCCTGTATCACGAATGAATTTTTACCGAAGGGCTCTACTAGGTAGCCCATGAACTGAAGGTCCGGCAGCAGTTCATGAAGCACTACGCTATCTGAAGGAGTCAGATCAATGGTAGGAGGAAACAAGCTCCTTTGTGCCGGAACAGGCTTGCCCTGCAAGGCGGCGATTAGCCTTTCGTAAATAATTCTTTCATGGGCGGACTGCTGATGTACCAGGTAAAAGCCGCTGGCAACAGGCACCATAATATAGGTGTTGTGAAGCTGAGAGAGCTTTCCTTCATAAAAAGCTGGAGGTACTAGCTCCGTTCTTAGTTGCTCGATTACCGGCGATGCATCCATTTCAAGGAACTGGCGTCCGAGAGACTGAAAGGGCTGATCATCTTTCTGGCGGGGCAGCGATAAGTCTCCGGACCACGGCCTGAAATTTCCCGGTTCGATCTTATGTGCCTGATTGGCCTCTGTAAAAGTTTGAAAAAGAGCGGAGCCGGTGGTGGCCGATTGCTTATCTTCTGTAAAAGGCTTTTGTATGGACTCCAGTTGCTGTATGGAAGAATCGAGACCGAAATCCAGTGTAGGCGTAATGCTGAACTGGGCCAGGGCATGTTTCACGGCTGCCTGAACAAATGCGTAGATGATCTTCTCATCCTCAAACTTGATCTCCTGCTTGGTAGGATGTACATTCACATCCACCTGTGTCGGATCGAGATCGATGAACAGCACATACATCGGAAAACTGTCCGACGGTATCAGATCCTGGAAAGCGGATTGTAGGGCATGGTTGAGGTAGCCACTTTTAATGAAGCGGCTATTTACAAAAAAATATTGGTCACCACGGGTTCTCTTGGCCGTTTCCGGCTTCCCTACAAAGCCGTATATATTCAGATAGTCGGTGTCTTCTTTCACCGCCACCACTTTGGAGGCATATTGATTTCCTAATAGCTGGGCAATGCGTTGTTTCAGTGAGCCTGCTTCCAGGTGAAACAGTTGCTGGCCATTGCTGGTAAGCGAAAAGAAAAGTGCGGGGAATGCCAGCGCTACACGCATGAATTCGTCCACAATATGACGCATTTCAGCAGTATTGCTTTTTAGAAAATTGCGACGGGCCGGAACATTGAAGAACAGATTCTTCATACAGATGCTGGTGCCTGCAGCACAGGCAACCGGTTGCTGTTTTACAACAGCGCTGTTCTCGATCTCAAGGCAAACGCCCACCTCATCTTCTGCTCTGCGGGTGCGTAATTCCACCTGGGCCACCGCTGCAATGGAGGCCAGCGCTTCGCCTCTGAAACCCATAGTACGGATATGAAATAGGTCGTCAATATGGCGGATCTTGGACGTGGCATGGCGCTCAAAAGCCATCCGCGCATCGGTCTCGCTCATTCCCATGCCATTATCGATTACCTGTATAAGGGCTTTACCCGCATCGTTACAGATCAACCGGATCTCAGTAGCACCGGCATCCACTGCATTCTCCAGCAATTCTTTAACCGCGCTGGCAGGCCGCTGGATCACTTCGCCGGCAGCGATCTGATTGGCAATATTGTCGGGAAGTAAAAGTATTCTATCAGCCACAGCCATCTCTCCTTAAGCCGCCAAAAATACGGTTTAGGGCTTGATTCTGATAATTAATAAGAGCTAAACCTTATCCTGTCAAAATAGATAAGAAGTTCACATTCATTTCCTTATCTATGAAGGAAAGGATCATTATATTAGCGGCATCCAAATCCTGTAGTAAAACCGTGAAGAACCTTCTTTTTGCGGGCCTCACCGCCCTGTGCCTGCTGAGCAGCTGCCGTAAAACCGTTGACCGGTTAATAGAAAACTCCCTGAATTCCAAACAGGCATCCGGCCCGTTTATTACCTATACGATTGCAAAGGGAAACCAATATTGCGACCAAAGCACTTATCGGGCCCTTGAGACCAATTTGCAGCAATTCACCGTGCTGTTCGACAGTTCAGCCATCTACCAAACGGCTGCCGCAGAAAATCAGTATGATATCAATAAATTGTTTGGGTTTTCCGATAACCGGTCCGATCATCATCAATTCAGCGCCCGGATCGGCTGGAGATGGAGTGATCAGGCCTTGCGGCTGTTTGCTTATGTATATAACGAAGGCTTGATGACATCTAAGGAAATAACCACTATTTCCATTGGTCAGCCGGCAGTCTGTTCCATTGCTGTTAAGGATCTGGAATATCAGTTTGAGGTGAATGGAGTGAAAGTATCAATGCCCAGAAAAGCAACCACTTCAAAGGCCGTAGGCTATCAGCTCTATCCTTATTTTGGTGGAAATGAAACAGCACCGCATGAGATCCGCATCAAAATTTGGAATCAGTAAACTCTAGCCGGCTCACCATATAGATCCCTTGTAGGTTTTAACGGTAGTTAAGGTGGCGCTATATTCTTTTGTGTTAAATTGTGGCTTTGACAGTTTATCTGATTATGAAGAAAGTATCCGCTTTACTGATTGGTTGTTTTTCCGTAATGACTTCATTTGCTCAGCACGACAGTAAATTATCTGCCGGGGCCTGGGTAGATAGTGTTTTTAATTCACTTTCTAAGGAAGAACGCATTGCGCAACTGATGGTTATCCGTGCCCATAGCAATCTGGGTCCGGAACATGTGGCACAGGTAACAGATCTGATCAGGACGTATAATGTAGGAGCCTTGTGTTTTTTCCAGGGTGGTCCCGTACGGCAGGCCAACCTCACCAACCTGTATCAGGCTACCACTAAAACACCCTTGATGGTAACGATTGATGGGGAGTGGGGACTGGGTATGCGTCTGGATAGTGTTATAAAATTTCCGTATCAGTTAACATTGGGCGCGTTGAAGGACGAACAGCTGATCTATGATATGGGCATTGCAGTAGGAGAGCAGATGAAACGGATTGGCGTTCATGTCAATTATGCTCCGGTGGTGGATATCAATAATAATCCTAATAATCCGGTGATCGGTTATCGTTCTTTTGGAGAAGATAAATATAAAGTGGCGCAGTTTGGCGTTGCGTATATGAAAGGTATGCAGCAGGCAGGTATCATGGCCTGTGCCAAACACTTCCCGGGACATGGGGATGTGGCCGTAGACTCGCATCTGGATCTTCCGCTCATCAGCAAAAGCATGCCGCAGCTGGATTCGTTGGAACTATATCCGTTTAAGCAGCTCTTCAAAAATGGTGTAGGCAGTGTGATGATCGCCCATTTGTCTATCCCTGCTATCGATAATACGGCGAACCAGCCTACCTCTCTTTCCAAAAATAATGTAACAGGATTACTGCGCGATGAGCTGTATTTCGAAGGACTGACCTTTACCGATGCTCTTGAGATGAAAGGTGTCAGCAAATATTTTCCAGCAGGTGAAGCGGCCGTTCAGGCGCTGATCGCCGGAAACGATATGCTGTGCCTGCCGGAAAATGTACCCGCTGCGATCGATGCCATTAAGACTGCTATCGACAAAAAGCGGTTGAAATGGAAAGATATCGATGCCAAGGTAAAAAAAGTCCTCTATGCAAAATACCAGCTGGGACTGAACAGAAATCAATGGATCGATACGCAGAACCTTACAGAGGATCTCAATGCTAAAACGGATGCTATTCGGAGAAGGGTAGCCAGGAATGTAATAACCGTATTGAATAACAGGACCCAGTTCCTGCCCATTTTACAAAAACGTAAGACAGCCTATGTTGGCTTGGGATTGTCCGAAGCCAATGATATGGCGTTGCGTATGCAGCAGGACTGGAACGCTGATGCGTATTTTGTAAGTTATAAGGACTCCACACTGCGCACCGATTCTATATTGGCTGCTATTCGTGATAAACAATATGATCGTATCATTATCGGTGTTCATAATTATTCCCTCCGCCCTGCCAACAATTATAATATATCGGCGACGGCTCTGAATGTTTGGGACTCGCTGCAGGCTTACCCTTCAGCCACCTTCCTGTTTGGTAATGTATACGCCGCTGCCAACTTCTCAAAGGCGAATACGCTTGTAGCCATGTATCAGGACGATGAGATCATGCAAAATGCTGCTATGGACTTTCTGGAAGGTAAACTGGCTGCTAAAGGAACACTTCCTGTAAGCATAGCTGGTTTGAACTATGGTTATGGTGTGGCGATCGATCGTTTCGTACCGGCTGGTACGGGAGCCCCTTGGCTGGCTATCGACAGTATTGTGAATGACGGCCTCGCCCGAAAAGCATTTCCCGGTTGTGAGGTGATTGCCGTGCAAAACGGACAAATTAAATATCATAAAGCCTTTGGGCATTATGAGTTCGATCCTAAATCGCAAACTGTAACACTGGAGAGCATTTATGACCTGGCTTCCGTAACCAAGATTTCTGCTACTACGGTATCGGTCATGAAATTATATGAACAGGGTAAGCTGGACCTGGATAAAACCTTGGGTGATTATCTACCGTTTACGCGGGGCAGTGATAAGGAAGGACTGAAAATACGTGATGTATTGCTGCATCAGGCAGGACTGAACCCCTACATCTCTTTCTATAAAGAAACGATTGACTCGGTAACGGGTCGCCCTTCAGAGGCCTATTACAGAGAGCAGCCCGATACGCTGTTCACAATACCGGTAGCGCGCAATTTGTGGCTGCGGCGCGACTGGAACGATAGCATGCTGAAAAAGATCGTTAATAGCAAGCTGGGTCCTGCCAATAAATATGTTTATAGCGACAACGATTTCATTCTTCTGGGAAAGATCGTGGAGCACATCACCGGTACCACACTGGACCAGTATGTTCAAAAGACTTTTTATAATCCATTGGGTATGACTACCACCGGGTTCAAGCCTTTTCAGCATTTTGGACTGGAACGCGTTGTCCCTACGGAGGATGAAAAATACTTCAGGCGGCAGTTGCTTCGTAGTTATGTCCATGATGAAGGCGCAGCCATGTTTGGTAATGTTTCCGGTCATGCCGGCCTCTTCTCAAATGCTTATGACTTATCCCTTCTTTATCAGATGCTGCTGAACGGTGGAACAATGAATGGTGAACGCTTCCTGAAACCCGAAACCATAAAGCTCTTTACGGCCTATAACAGCGATATCAGCCGCCGGGGACTGGGATTCGACAAACCCGAAAAGGACAATGCCACCCGGAAGGAACCTTACCCTTCTGTTCTGGCATCCGACCAGACCTTTGGACATACGGGCTTTACCGGAACCTGCGTATGGGTTGATCCGCAGGCAGGATTAGTGTATATTTTTCTGTCCAACCGGGTTTATAATACCCGTAATAATAACTTGTTGGGACAACTGAATATCCGTGGTAAGATTCAGGACGCCATTTATAATGCACTGAGAAAGGAACAGGAAGCCCTGCAAAAGGAAGCAATGGAAAAAGAAAAGACCCTCCCTGTTCAAACTTATTAATGATAGGGAAGTTCCAGGAGCACTTTCTTGATTTCCTGGTAATGGGTCCAGGGTATAAAATGGTTAGCCCCGGGTAAAAAATGCATGGACACGCTGGAAGAGTGAAGTAATTGTTTTTGAGCGTAATGGGCATTTCCTGGTGGAACGAATGAATCTTTATTACCCTGAAATACCCATACCGGACAGGTGATCCCATTCAAGTCTGTTTTCACGGAATAGAGGTCCTTTTTAAGATACCACAGTTCTTCATTGCTGGGACGAAAGGCTCCGGGTACCAAAAATCGTAAGGGAGTATAGATTAAAACAGGCCTCCATTTCTCAGGTTTCTCTTCTTTGGGGTCAACCGCAGCAGCTAATAACACTAAGCCGGATACGATACCTTTATTTTGAATACCCAGCTTTACCGCCAGCGGACCTCCCAGTGAATGCCCGATCAAATAAAGCTTTTGCGCATTTTCGATGGATTGGATGAAAGCACTCAACAGGGCTGCCTGGTCTTCAAGGTTCATGGCCACTCCAAACTCGCTGTAGCCGAATCCCGGACGGTCAACTGAAATCAGACGGAAGCGGGCCTGAAGATCTTTGTCTTTCAGATACTGCTCAAAGGCAGACCAGCTTCCGGGTGATCCATGAATAAAAACCAGTGTAGGAAGGCTATCCTTTCCCACCTGTACATAATGCAGGTTAAAACCGTTAAGTTGTACAGTCCTGGTGTAAAGATTAATGCCCAGCTTTTCAAATGCTGCTTTTGCCTTTTTATCGGTAAGGCGGAACATCATGCAGCCTTGGGCAAGAAGGAGCCAGGCAGTAAAAAACAGTAGCGCAATAAGCCGTGCATGGCTGAATGGTAAATACTTCCGCATTGGATCGCCAAGCTAGTGTATCCAATGAATTGTAGTGACAGCAGGCTGACATTTATAAGTAGTAAAAAAAAGACCGCCTTTCGGCGGTCCTTCTGTTATTCTTTCTTGGCATTTGGATCAGCACCAGGATTATTTGGTCTTCTTGGTTGCTGAGGCCTTGGCTGTTGAGGTCTCTGTTGCGGCTTTTGCTGCTGATTACTTTTTGGTGTAATGCCTTTTTGAGTATTTGCCTGAGGGGGCTGCTGCTGTCGTTGCTGCTGTTGCGGCTTTTGCTGTGGCCGTTGTGAGGACTGACCTGTTTTCGGAATCGGAGCTCCAGGCTTTTGCTGAGAACCTCTGGAGGGCTGGTTTCCGCGTTGCTGAGGACCACCCTGCCTTTGGTCTCTTCCTTTCTGATGTCTTTTCTTATCGGCTTTTTCAAGGCTTTTCAGGGTAATATGACCCACCACATCTACAAAGGCCGGCTCTACTTCCTTAGGTTTGCTCGATACTACTTCCACGGCTTCCAGTTCTTCCGGAATAATGTTCTGATGGTTCAAAGAGCGGATTTTCCGCACCCGCTCAATGGTAAGTGGATACTGCTTATTGCTGTCAGGAAGTACATACCACATCAGGTTTTTGAAAATGTCCTTTTTAATGAGGGTTGCCGTTCCTCTTTGGATTTGAAGCATATCGGCATTTTCAGGAAATCCCTGCAAAGCATCCAGGTAGGTATCAAGCTCATAATTCAGGCAACATTTCAGGCGGCCACACTGCCCGCTCAGCTTGGTCTGATTGATAGAAAGATTCTGATACCGCGCTGCGGCCGTATTCACCGATTTAAAATCAGTTAACCAGGTAGCACAGCATAATTCTCTGCCGCAACTTCCGATGCCGCCTACCTTTGCAGATTCCTGTCGGGCTCCGATCTGGCGCATTTCCACTTTCACACGGAACTCAGAAGCATATATCTTGATGAGTTCCCGAAAATCTACCCGGTCATCGGCAATATAATAGAAGGTGGCTTTTTTGCCATCAGCCTGGATTTCCACCTGGCTCATCTTCATATTCAGATTCAGCTGTCTGGCAATTGCCCGGCTGCGTATCAGCGCTTCTTTTTCCCGTGCTTTATTCTGATTGGATAGCTCCAGATCGCGGTCTGTTGCCTTTCTCAGAATCTTTTTCATGTCCGTATGAAACTCGTCAACGCCTTTCTTTTTAAGCTGTAGCCGGACTGTTTCACCAGTTAAGGAAACTTCGCCTACGTCAAATCCGCTGACACCTTCTACGGCAATAAGGTCTCCTTTCTCAAAATATTGTAAAGTGCTGTTTCTGTAAAAGTCTTTCCGGCTGCCTTTATTGAAGGTGACTTCAATAACGCGGCAGGCCATTTCTGAATCATTTATTGGCAGGTTGAGCAACCAGTCGTAGGTATTCATCCGGTTACAGCTACCGGTGCTGCAACCTCCGTTACTCTTGCATCCATTGGGTTTACCCGTGCCACATGAACCACATCCCATAGGCTATTATTATTCCTTGAATGGTTAATAAAATTGTTTCTGGAGGAAGCAAGTGGGCGCAGGAGCTATGAAACTTTCATCTGTGATGTGCACCTGGAGCGGACAAAATTCTATTCTACGCTTAAGGGCAGCAATCCTGGATGGGGATGTGTCGATCTCCTCATCAATCAGTATATAGAGAGTGTTCGATAGCAAATTGAAATCACGCTTCACCGGCCAAAATTCCTCGGATATATATAGAGATCCCTTACGGGATGTAGGCAAATATAATTTTTTTTAACTTGTAGTGGCAGCTAAATTGGAGGGATGCCTCCTGATGGAAGCTAACCTGGGATCACGTTATGCCGGACAATATGAAACAGCTTGATGGTAAGGGCATGAAAAAGTATCTTGGCATTGGCATTCCGCTCTATATAATAGGTGGCCTGATCCAGTTCTTCCGAGATCGCCTCCTTTTGCTCCAGGCTCATGGCTTTGTTAAGCCTGATTGTAAACTCCTTTTCCTGAAGGGTCATATGCTCCAGTAAATTATCCTGCAGGGAAACATTTATGGTTTCCAGGCGTACGGCCTGCTCCAGAAGGTGGGTAAAATGCCGTAAAAACTGTTTTTGCTTTTCTCTGCCCAGCCGGGCCAGCTCTTCAATGCTTTTCACCTGGGCAGCCGGCTGATTTTTTAAAGTGGCGTTCAGCCAGTCTTTCAAAAGGCTGTGGAAGTCTTCATCGGCATGTTGTAGCAAATGCAGGGCTTCCCTGTAATTTCCTTCACTGGCATTTGCCAGGGAACGCGCCTGGTCGGGAGTGGCTCTTGCACGGGTCAGGAGCGCACCTTCAATTGCTTCCGGATCAATAACAGGAATCTTAACCAGTTGGCAGCGGGACAAAATAGTATTCAGAATCCCGCTTTCCGATTCCGCTACCAATATAAATAAGGTATGAGGAGGTGGTTCCTCGATCAGCTTCAGCAATTTATTACCTTCTTTCCCCAGATATTCAGGCATCCAAAGCACCAGGATCTTGTAACCACTTTCAAAGCTTTTCAGGTTGAGCTTCCGGATAATGTCATTGCATTCTTGTGCCGTAATATTGCCTTGTTTGTTTTCAGCACCCAGCAGCTGAAGCCAGTCGTAAACATTACCGTAAGGATATTGACGGATGAATTCCCTCCATTCGGAGATATAATCGGTACTAATAGGAGGCGTCCCTGCTTTTTTGGTTACTACGGGATAGGCATAATGTATATCAGGGTGAACCAGGCTGTCCGCTTTGGCAAATGAGGGTTGTTGTTGCATCCAGCGGTCTGCGGCCTCTGGGGAATCGGGTAATTGCAGACCCACCGGTTCATCAAAAAGTGAGTCCTCCATCCGGGAAGCATTCGAATTGGGCAATAGGCTAATGTATTGTGCAAAGGCGACCGCTAACGGCAAAGCGCCGCTGCCTTCTCTGCCTAAAAAAAGCAATGCATGGCTTAAGCGGTTATGCTGCACCATTTCAACCAGATGCTGCTTCACTTGCTGCTGGCCGATAATATCGTTAAAAAGCATGGATTCTGAGAGAATTACGGAATGTAAAAAGGCTGCCTTAAGGCAGCCTCAAATATCTGTATAATATCGTTATGGAAGAGAAGTAGTTATTAATTCAGGTATTTGGTGATGTCTTCACTCATAGGGTTCACTTTATGGAAGAAAACCTTCACCAGCTTACCTTTTTCATCAATAAGGAATTTGGTGAAATTCCATTTGATCGGGTCTTTTTCACCCATTTTCTCCGCTTCGGCGGTCAGGTATTTGAATAAAGGATGAATATCATCTCCTTTAACAGATACTTTCTCTGCCATAGGGAAGGTAACCCCATAGTTTTTAGTGCAGAATTCTTTGATTTCCGCTCCGGTGCCAGGTTCCTGCTGACCAAAATTGTTTGCAGGGAAACCGATTATGACCAGGGTGTTCTTATACTTTTCATATAAATTCTCCAGGTCGGCGTATTGTGGTGTGTTACCACATTTACTGGCAGTATTCACGATAAGGATCTTTTTGCCTTTGTATTTGGCCAGATCGATCGTGCCTCCTTCCAGACCTGGTACTTTGAAATCGTAGATGCTGCTTCCGCTAAGCAGTACGGAGATCAGTAAGGCGATCAGAGTTGTTTTCATTTTTTTTACATTTTACTTGGTTAGAACAGGTTAAAGGTAAGATGGTTCAACTTGGCAGCATGTGAAATCTTATTGTTTTTCATAGGCTCCCAGATCGGGAAGGCCAACAGGGCGAGGATTCCCATCCAGATCGAACAACAGGCTGGTAGCGCTTCCCTTGTTTAGGGCAGGTGAGCCTTCCTTAAGGTGAAAATCATATAGATGATCTGAAAAATTCAGATTTTGAAAAAGCGGGTTCTCATTTCTGATATCAGCTCCGGAAAGAGTACTGTTGGCCAGCTCTTTAGAGGGGTTCCAGAGCACATTTTCAAAAAGGACTTTATAACTGGTGCCTTCTGTTTTGTTTACTGCGATTTCATTGGGAACCAATCCTCCGCTTTCTCCCCAGATGATGCAATTCCTGAACTGGGCATCGAGATCATGAACGGACATCAGGCTGTTTCGGACATATGAATTACTGATGGAAAGGACTGGTTCTTTATGTTGGATGTAATCGGTAGAATAGGCGGCGAAAGTACAATGCGTAAACTCATAATG
>DATAHC010000393.1:0-9269 GCA_036263415.1 Flavisolibacter sp. | reverse complement strand
TCAGGGCCAGGAAGACAAATTGCAAGGCCTGGTCAATAGGATCAGTTCTTTGCCTGATAAAAATGCCTATTTATATGCCTTATGGTTCAATGAATCGTTATTAGGGCCGTATAGTAAAAAGGACGAGTCTCAGCTAAACTTTTTGAACCAGGTATTGAATGATAAATCATTTAACCCTTCCATACGAAGCGCCGCTCATTATATGAAAGGAATGCATTTTGTTTTTTCAAACGATTTTGTAAAAGCCAGTCAGGAATGGGTTCAGACAGGAGGTATACAGGATTGGCAGCTGGTGGGGCCTTTTGAAAATATTTCGGGATCGGGCTTCAACAATCAATATGGGCCTTTAGCCAGTACTTCAGCAGAGACGCGGTTCAAAGGAATCAATTCCATAGATGTAGGTTGGTTCACACCTTCAAAGATGAACAAAGAAGGCTGGATCATGACCTATCCTAATTTGCCTTATAGCTCTGCAATTGTTTATGCACAGACCTTCGTGTACAGTCCGGAAGACAGAAAAGTTATGCTCAATGCCGGCGTGTGTGGAACACTTAAGGTATGGGTAAATGATGGTTTGGTATTATCAGAGTCAAAAGAGCGGGTAACGGAGATCGATTATTACAAAAACTATTGCCAGCTTAAAAAGGGTTATAACCGCGTGTTGGTACAACTTGGTTATACCAGTAATGTAACCTCCAATTTCTTCATACGTTTCAGCGATGAGGCAGGTGAAACGCTGAAAGATCTCACAGTAACCAGTAAAGTGCAGCCTTATTCCGCTTCCAAAGAAACCCAGCCGGCTCATTCGCTGAAACATTTCGCTGAAGTGTATTTTGAAGAAAGGATAAAAAATGAACCGGCTAATCTGATAAATTATATCCTGCTGAGCCAGACTTATTTAAGAAATCAGCGCGTTACGGAAGCACGCCAGGTAACGGAGAAGGCTTTGTTGCAGGCACCGGAAAATCCATTGTTGCGCTTCGAATTGATGCAATGTTTGCTGAAAGCAGAGAACAAAACCCTATTGTCAAGGGAGTTGCAATGGCTGAAAGAGAATGACGCTGAAAGCTATGTTAACCTCCAGATACAGATCAATAACCTGATCGAAGAGGAAAAGTATGCTGAAGCAATGGAAGAGCTAAATAAGATGAGCCGGCTTTATGGTGAAGATCTTAACGTATTACATACCCGCGCCAAATTGCTGGGTAAACTGGAGAAGCTGGATGAACTGGTAGACCTGGTTCAAAAGAATAGTATTAAGTACCCGACAGATATTAGTTTCCTGTCGATGACCTATAATATCCAAAAGCTGGTAAAGAAAGATTCGAAAGCGGCTTTTTCTGTTTATGAAAAATACCTTCGGAACAATTATAATTATGAGGTTATTGATTACCTGGCTTCCGAATACAAGGACCAGGGTGCCAGCGATAAATATTTATCGGTTTTAAAGGTGTTATATGATCAGGCTTCTTATGATCCACGGTTCGTGAATCGCTTGCTTCAGTTTTATAGCGAAAAGAGAAATTATGCCAAGGCCCTGGAATATGCCATGGAGTCCTTAGCGCTTTCTCCTTATGATGGCAGCAACTGGGCCAACCTGGCTACCATTCAGGAGGCTATGAATAAAACGGAGGAAGCTATAGGCAGTTATAAAAAAGCCATTTACCTCGATAGAACGAATTATGATGCAAGGAAAAAGCTCAATGCGCTTGAGAAGAAAGCTGATTTATACAAATTGCTGCCTGAAACGGATGTGTATGCGCTGATCAAATCGGCTAAGATCAATACAGAATTTGACTATAACTACTTGCTGGATGAAAAAGGCACCGTAATATTTGAAGAAGGTGCTTCGGAAGAGTATACTACTTATGTGGTTAAATTAAATACACAAAAGGGGATCGACACCTGGAAGGAACTATACCTTCCTTATAATTCCAATACCCAAAGCCTGCTGGTCGAAAAAAGTGAAGTCATCAAGGCAAACGGATCCCGGCAGAATGCTGAAAGAAATGACAACCAGGTAGTATTTACCGGACTGGAACCGGGCGATGCGATCTATGTGAAGTTCCGTGTTCAGAATTATGCTTCTGGACGGCTCGGAAGGGAGTTTGCTGATAAATTCACCTTCAACTCCTTTGTGCCCTCTGCTACGGCACGGTATACAATGATTGCTCCTAAAGGATTTCAGTTTAATTCTCGTGTTGCCAATTCAACACTTCAACCGGTGCTCAAAGAGCAGGATGGATTGGTTATTTATACTTGGGAACAGAAGAATATACAGCCTTTGAAGAGTGAACCGCTGATGCCGAACCTGAATGATGTAGGTACCGTTTTACATATCTCCACCATTAAAAGCTGGCAGGAAGTGGCAAATTGGTATAGTGACGTAGCTTATCAGCAGATGACCGATAATTTTGAATTGGATGCGCTTTATAAAGAAATATTCCCGGACAATACCAAAATGACGGACCTGGAAAAAGCGCGTAAAATCTATAATTATATTGTTACCAATATTAGATACAGCTCCATTTCTTTCCGTCAAAGCGGTTATGTGCCTCAGGACGTATCAAAAATTATCACGACAAGGCTTGGCGATTGTAAGGATCTATCAACCTTGTTCGCAGCCCTGGCCAATAAAGCCGGGATTGAGACACAATTGGTATTGATAGATACAAGGGATAATGGCGCCAAGGATATCCTGCTGCCTTCCATGGAATTCAACCATTGCATCGCCCTGGCAAAGATTAATGGTAAAGAGTATTATATAGAACTAACGGACAGTAATCTACCCTTTGGTAGTTTGCCTAATAATTTAACCGGTGCTTTGTCACTGAAGATCCCGGCACACGGGCAAAAGGCAATCCATGAACTGGAGCCGCTCTATTCAACCACCAGAACCCCCGACCGCATCATCAGGTATGTGGATGTCTCTATTATTGGTAAAGATGAGAAATTGAAAATACGCGCCAACCGTACAGGAAGCCTGACCAGTACCTGGCGTGATGGGTACGCTACCTTGTCAGCAGAAAAGCAGAAAGATGAATTCGAGCAGTCTATCAGTAATGGTTATAAAAATCCGGTGAAGCTGGAAAATGTCACCTTCAAAGGTTTAAACGAATTGAGCGATTCTCTTTTGACTGATTATTCATATACGATTAAGAATGAGGTTATTGAGGCAGGATCGATGCACATGATAAAAGTGCCGTTTATTGATGTGGTAGCAACGCTTGAAAGCCTTACGCTGGATTCCAGGCAATTCCCGATCGAATACTGGAATTATGAGAATACAGATGCCTATGAAACGGTAGTTACTATCAAGTTTCCGGAAGGTCAGAAGCTTTTGGAAGTTCCGACGGACCTGAATCTGAGTTTCAGGAAAAGCTCTTATTCCGTAAAATATGTGAAAGAAGGCAATCTGCTCAAGGTTTACAGAAAAGCCATTTTGCAGCGGGAAAACATCACGCCGGAAGAATATGACAAATTCAAGGCATTTTTCAATGCCATTGTTGAAGCAGAATCGAAATATGTGGTTTTTAAATAACTTGAGCCGCGCATAAAAAAAGGGATGCTGCAACAGCATCCCTTTTTTGTTACTTTCCCCCCGCTTTTCCACAACTGTGTTAAAACATGGAAACCGACACAAAATTTGATGTAGGTTTGCATGACCTCCCGGAATTTATAGACCGTTCCGCTGGTCGTGGAGAGACAAGGACAAGGTGTTAGGAGCAGGGCGGCACTACTATTTCTCCAAAATCAAGCATTTATTATTGAAACCTATCAACCATTAAGCAATGGCAAAGTATATTTTTGTTACCGGTGGTGTTACATCTTCTTTGGGTAAAGGCATTATTGCTGCTTCTCTCGCCAAATTACTTCAGGCCAGAGGGTTGAGAGTGACCATTCAAAAGTTTGATCCATATATCAATGTTGATCCTGGAACGCTGAATCCATACGAGCATGGAGAATGTTTTGTAACGGAAGATGGCGCCGAGACCGACCTGGACCTGGGTCATTACGAGCGTTTCCTGAATATACACACATCGCAGGCGAATAACGTAACCACAGGACGTATTTACCAGACCGTCATTACCCGCGAACGGGAAGGTGCCTATCTGGGAAAGACCGTTCAGGTGATCCCGCATATTACAGATGAGATCAAAAGAAGGATGCTGCTGCTGGGGCAGGGAAATGAATTTGATATTATCATATCTGAAATCGGTGGAACGGTGGGGGACATTGAGTCGCTTCCCTATATAGAGGCCATCAGACAGTTGCAATGGGAACTTCCGGACGAAGACCTGCTGGTGGTGCATCTTACGCTGATTCCTTATCTGAAGGCTGCCAAAGAGCTTAAAACAAAGCCTACCCAGCACTCGGTTAAAATGCTAAGCGAAAGCGGGGTATTCCCGGATGTCATCGTATGCCGTACCGAAGAGCCGCTGACCCCAGAGCTGAAGAAGAAGATCGCTTTATTCTGTAACGTAAAGGCAGAAGCGGTTATTGAAGCTCCGGATGCCAGTACCATATATGAAGTGCCGCTTCTGATGATGAATGAGAGGCTCGATCTGATCGTTCTGAAAAAGCTGGAAATCACTCAATTCCATGAGCCGGAACTGGCACGTTGGAAGGAATTTCTGGACAAGCTTAAATATCCCAAATCAAAGATTACCATTGGCCTGATCGGTAAGTATGTGGAATTGCAGGATGCCTATAAATCCATCCTGGAATCATTTGTACATGCCGGAGCCATGAATGAATGTAAGGTTCAGGTAATGTCCATACATTCTGAATTCATCACCGAAGATAATGTAGCGGAAAAGCTGGAAAACCTGGATGGTTTGCTGGTAGCGCCCGGATTTGGTCACCGTGGTGTGGAAGGGAAGATCACGGCGGTAAAATTCGCAAGGGAGACAGGGCTGCCTTTCTTTGGCATTTGCCTGGGTATGCAGATGGCCGTTATCGAATACGGCCGGAATGTGCTGGGCATTCATGAAGCGCAATCATCCGAAATGGACCCCAAAGCTGCTGAAGCAGTGATCGATATGATGGAAGAACAGAAACAGATCACAACCAAAGGAGGTACCATGCGCCTGGGATCCTATCCCTGTGCCATCAGAAAGGGTACGCTGGCAGAGAAGATCTATGGTAAGGAATCCATCACGGAACGCCATCGCCACCGCTACGAATTCAACAACCGGTACCTGGATCAGTATGAACAACAGGGTATGCTGGCCAGCGGCCGCAATCCGGAAACAGGACTGGTAGAGATCATGGAAATCAGTGCGCACCCGTTTTTTATTGGTTGCCAGTATCATCCGGAGTTAAAAAGCACCGTTGAAAACCCGCATCCTTTATTCGTGCATTTTGTAGCGGCGGCCAAGCAATTCAACGAACGGAAAACGGTAGCCAGAAACCCTTTGTTGCAAAGCGAAATGATCTGATAAAACCCGCTTGTCATCCGTGTTAGCAGGATTTTAGCCTCAAAAGGAGCGGCGCAAACTGGAAACTTACGACTATCTTTGCCGCCTTTAAAAGGATAGCGATCTCCTGGAGCAGCTGCCTTATCATTCATAATTGTTTCAACAAATGAATTTCGACCGTAGTACCGTTATCGGTTTCGTTGTTTTGGCCTTACTTTTCTTCGGTTATTTCTATTTCAATAATCAGCAGCAGGCAGCCTATCAAAAGAAAAAGGCACAACAGGATTCTATTGCCAATATCGGTAAGCCAAAGCCAACACAGGCGCAACAGCAGCAAGTTCCTGCCAATGCAATCGATACCCAGCGTCTCAATGCCATTTCCGGCGATTTTCAGGCCGCTGCCTCAGGATCGGAGCAAATTGCTGTTGTGGAAACAGATCTGATCCGCGTAGGATTTTCCAATAAAGGCGGACAACCGAAATGGGTAGAGCTGAAACACTTCAAGGCGCCTGATAGCAGTAATGTAAAACTGGCCGCTTCCGATTTCGACCGCATCAATTATACCATTCAGCCTTCTCAGGGAGCTACGGCCGACATTACCAGTTTTTATTTCTCAGGAGGCCAGGCGGTCAAAAATGCAGATGGCTCCACCACCGTTACTTACCAGCTTACAGGCGGAACCAAATCCCTGACCCATCAATTCATTGTGCGGCCCAATAATTATCTCATCGATTTTAACCTGGAGGTGAACGGCGCTACACAGCTCTTTTCAAATAATACGATTAATGTCACCTGGCAGAATAAAGCGATGCAATTGCAGCGCGACCTTTCTTACGAACGGCAGCAATCGCAGATCGGCTACCGGGAGGATGGGGACTACGATTACCATTCTGCTCTCAGCAGCAACAGTGATGAATTCACTAAATCGGTTAACTGGGTAGCCGTTAAGCAACAGTTTTTCAATAGCGCTTTCATTGCTAAAAATAATTTTACCTCGGGACGTGTGGACTGGACCTCTCCTGCCACCGCCGATAAAAAGACCGTTGTACAGGCCATTGCTAACCTGAAGCTTCCTGTAACCGGAGACCACGCTTCGATACCATTGGCTATGTATTATGGTCCTACAGACTATAAGATCCTGAAGCAGTATGGTAATGATATGGAGGAGATGGTAAACCTCGGAAGCGGTATGTTCGCTTTCGTAAAATACATCAACCGCTGGATCATCCTTCCGGTGTTTGACCTGTTTGCCAAACTGACGTCCAACTTCGGTATCGTGATCCTCTTACTGACGCTCTTTATCCGCTTGCTGATATCGCCGTTAACCTATACCAGTTACCTGAGCGGTGCTAAAATGAAGGTGCTGCGTCCGGAGATCGAACAGTTAAAAGCCAAGTACGGAGGCGACCAGCAGCAGATCAGCGTAGAGCAAATGAAGCTGTTCCGGGAGGCAGGTGTGAACCCGCTGGGAGGATGTATTCCCGGCTTGTTGCAGATCCCGATCTTTTTTGCCCTGTACAGTTTCTTTAACTCCAACGTGGCCCTGAGGGGGCAATCCTTCCTTTGGGCAAAGGATCTTTCTCAATACGATTCTATCATAAACTTTGGCGTGGATGTTCCTTTATTGGGAAATCACCTGAGCTTATTTACGCTAACGGCCATCACGACCAGCTTTCTGATCTCGATCTATAGCATGAGCATGACTCCTGATCAGAACAATCCGGTATTGAAATACATGCCTTACTTTTTCCCGGTGATTCTCCTGTTTGTATTCAATAAGCTGCCGGCCGGTCTTACCTGGTATTACACCGTTTCCAACATCATTACCCTGGCGCTTCAGTTTATCATACAGAATTATATTATCAATCACGAAAAGATCCTGGCGAAAATCGAAGAGAACCGGAAGAAACCTAAAAAAGCATCCGGATGGGCCGAAAAGATGGCTCAGATGCAGGAACAGCAAAAGAAAATGCAGGAGCAGCAACGAAAAGGACGTAGTTAAAATTATCACATAATCAATCCCGCCGGCGGCGGGATTTTTCTTTACGCAACTATTACGGATATTTGACTCGTCTATTTATAGACAATCCATTATATGAAACAAAAAGCTACTTTTCTTTCCGTACTCTTTCTTCTGATCGCCGGTGGCCTGATGGCTCAAAAACGCTTTACAGAAGGAACGATTTCCTATGATATTGTGATCAATACCGGGACCGATAAGCCGCAGAATGCCGATTTTCTGGATGGTGCTACCAGTGCAGTCTATATCAAGGCCAATAAAAGCCGCACCGAAATGGTGAGTCCCCTGGGAACACAGTCTACCATCATGGACGGCACTAAAAATAGTATTGTCATCTTAAAGGAATATGGTGAGCAGCGCTATATGATCAATCTGACTCCTGAAGACTGGAAAGATGCCAATAAGCGATATGATGACGTAACCTTCACCTATGATGATGCAGAAACGAAAACGATTCAGGGGTACAAAGCTAAAAAGGCGATCGGTAAATTAAAGGATGGTACCACCTTCATCGTTTGGTACACAACCGACCTCATCATCGATAACCGGGATTTTCAATACGCGAACCGGAATTTGCCGGGATTGGCACTGGAGTATGAAACCAACTTAGGTAATCTGAAAGTAACCTATACAGTATCTAAAATCAGTTTTAGTCCGGTACCGGCTGCCAAATTCGATCTGCCTAAGACAGGTTACAGGGTGCTGACCTATGCGGAAAGTAAAAAAGGGAAATAAAGATTAATGGGCAGGGTTGAACTTGATCTTGTCCAGAATCACTCTTTTCTTTAGCGGAAGCACGTAAGTAGCGTTTCCTTTCTGGTAGGTAACTACCGTGTTCAACGTGATGTACTTATTGGGCGAACTGGCTGTGAACAGGTTGTTACTCTTGTAGTTATAGCCGGTTCTGAGAGAAAAGTTCTTGGCACTTAAGGCTGCAGTTGCAGGAGTATTGCTCGATGGTTTGAAACCCTTACGTCCATCGTCTCCAAGTGTAGCGAAAGCGGCCAGGGAGGCTGTAACAAGCACAGCAGTAGCCAGTTTTCTCTTGATCAGACGTTTCAGTATGGAGGCGTTCAGGTTCATTTCTTTTGCAAAGGTAATAAAAAATATTAACAATATTTCAACCCTTAGCTGGTTTTATTATCCTTTATTTAACGGCAGGGCAGGGAATTTGTTGTAGAAACTTGGTAGATTTTGTACGATCGATTAAATTGTTACAGGAGAAATATAAATGACTAGTGATCCATACCACGATAAAGAAAGTATAGATGAGCTGCTGAAACATTATAATAACCTCCGGAACGGAACCCATGGAATCTTCCTTGAAGAAGAAGCGTTTGAAAAGATCATCGATTATTACGATGATCAGGAAGAGCTGAGTAAGGCGCTGGAGGCCGCCGATATGGCAATCGACTATTTCCCGTTCTCTTCCCCTTTACTGATCAAAAAGGCTGATTTGCTGCTGGCTACCCGTAAATACCGGGAGGCCCTTGATGTGCTGGAGAAGGCGGAACTTTTTGATGCCTCGGATATCAACCTCTATATTCTGAAAACGGATGCCTACCTGGCAATGGATATGCAGCAAAAGGCGGTTGACCTGCTGGAGCAAGCCGTGCATTCTTTTGAAGGGGAGGAGAAGATAGAACTGCTCTTTGAGCTGGCCGACGTATACGACGATCACGAGGAGTTCGATAAGGTGTTTGATTGCCTGAAGGTGATCCTGGATGAAGAGCCTACCAATGAAGAGGCTTTATATAAGATCTGCTTCTGGACCGATTTCACCGGGCGCAATGAAGAAAGCATTCGCATCCACCTGCAGATCATCGAGG
>DATAHC010000392.1:0-2571 GCA_036263415.1 Flavisolibacter sp. | reverse complement strand
AGGTGGTACTGCCAAGCAGGGCCGTGACCGAAGCTTCCAGGCCATTCTTCCGTTAAGAGGTAAGATCCTTAACGTTGAAAAGGCAATGGAACATAAGATCTACGATAATGAAGAAATCCGAAACATGTTTACCGCCCTCGGCGTAAAGATGGGAACACCGGAAGATCCAAAAGCACTTGACCTGACAAAGCTTCGTTACCACAAGCTGATCATTATGACCGATGCCGATGTGGATGGATCACATATCGCTACCCTGATCCTTACATTCATTTATCGCTATATGAAAGAAATGGTGGAGCAGGGCTATGTATATATCGCGCAGCCTCCGCTATACCTTGTTAAAAAAGGTAAAGAGCAGGCCTATGCCTATAATGAGGAGCAGCGCAGGATCATCTCTGAAAGACTGGGTGGCGGTAATCCGGACAGCGTAAATATTCAGCGTTACAAAGGATTGGGAGAAATGAACTCTGAACAATTATGGGAGACGACCATGAATCCGGAAACCCGGACACTGAAGCAGGTAACTATTGAAAGTGCTGCAGAAGCAGACCGCATCTTCAGTATGCTCATGGGTGATGAAGTAGCCCCAAGAAGAGAATTCATCGAAAGCCATGCAAAATATGCAAGGATCGATATCTGATATCAGCATAAAAAAATAGTAAAGAGCCCGGAAATCCGGGCTCTTTTTTTCCCCTGCCACCACGGCATCCGTGAATTCCGTAGATTCACATTTTTACCGGTATGAAACTGCTGCTGCTTATTACCTCCATTTTGCTGACCACTCAGCTCTTTGCTCAAAAGATGATCAAAGGCCAGGTACTCGAGGCCGAAAAGAACAAGCCGGTTCCCAGCGCCAGCGTCTTCCTGAACAATACCTCGATCGGCACTATAACGGATGCGCAGGGAAGATTCGAACTTCTGGTACCCTCCGGAAAATACGACCTGATCGTCTCTTCTGTGGGTTATGAGACCTTCTCCAGGACCATCACAGCGTCCGAATTGAATGATGCCCTTACCATTACCCTCAAACTGAAAGCCCCGGAACTGGAAACCGTGGTGATCGAGCCTTTTGAGAAAGATGGCTGGGCTACATGGGGTAAGTTCTTTACCGAAAACTTCATCGGCACTTCTGCGCTGGCAGCCGATTGCAGGATCAAAAATTACAAGACCATCCGCTTCCGGAATTCCAAAAAGAACAAAGAACTTACAGCCACCGCCTACGATCCTCTGATTATTGAGAACAAGGCTCTGGGCTATACCATACGGTATCAACTGGAATCCTTTCGCTACGATTTCAAGACTCACTATCTCGTTTTTACAGGCTACCCCTATTTTGAACCCATGAAAGGGAGTGAAGGCCGGCAAAAAAGATGGCAAAAGAAACGCGAAGAGGCCTACCTGGGATCCATGATGCATTTCATGCGCAGCCTTTTCCGGAATCAGCTGCTCCAGCAGGGTTTTGAGGTAAGAGCGTTACAGAAAGTAGAGAACACAGAGAAGAAAAGGATACGCTCCGTTTACAGCACTAATTCGAAAGCCACCCGCAATGCAGATGGTACACTGATGGTGGCAACGATCAATCAGGATACAGCCGCTTACTACAATAAAATTTTGAGTCAGGAAGACTTCCGCGATGTGATTGGACGGGAAGTGCTGCCAGGTGACAGTATTGCCTATGCTGTGAACGAAACGACAGCAGGATTCGATTTCAGTAATTACCTGCTCGTGATCTATAAAAACAAGATAGCGCCTCCCGAATATCAGCGCGACTTCCCCAAAAGCAGTACGGCCATGATGTCGCAGCTGACCCTGATTAACGGAACCCCGGTGGAAGTACAATCCAATGGAAGCTATTTCAATCCTGAGGATCTGCTCAGCCTGGGCTATTGGGCCTGGTCTGAAAAGGTCGCCACTATGCTACCTTTCGATTTTGAGTTACCGAAGGGTAAATAAACTACTACTGAACACCTAATTTTGAGGCATGAATTATTCGCCTGACACAAAGCGTTACGATACTATGGAATACAGACGCTGCGGCCGTAGCGGATTAAAGCTTCCGGCATTGTCCCTCGGCCTCTGGCATAATTTCGGAGAGACGGACGATCTGGAAAAATGCCGTAATATCATTCATACGGCCTTTGATCTGGGTATTACGCATTTTGACCTGGCTAATAATTATGGGCCTCCTCCAGGAGGCGCAGAACTTACTTTCGGAAAGATCTTCCACCAGGACCTGAAAGCCCATCGCGATGAGCTGATCATTTCATCAAAGGCAGGATGGCCAATGTGGCCCGGGCCTTACGGTGATCTGGGTTCCCGTAAATACCTGATCGCCAGTCTGGATCAGAGCCTTAAACGAATGGGGCTTGACTATGTTGATATTTTCTACCACCACCGTCCTGATCCGGATACCCCGCTGGAAGAAACCATGGGAGCGCTCGATCAGATCGTTCGCCAGGGTAAGGCCTTATACGTGGGTATTTCCAGTTATTCTGCCGAGGAAACCAGGAAAGCTGCCGGAATTCTGCGCTCCCTGGGTACTCCGCTTCTCCTACATCAGCCTAAGTATTC
>DATAHC010000391.1:0-3339 GCA_036263415.1 Flavisolibacter sp. | reverse complement strand
CAAATGTGGTATTTGCATCAGAAGCGTTCTTCTGCTTGTAGCTGTCGAAAGACAGGCGAAGACCACCGGCAAAATTATCAATGAAGAAATAACCAATGTTCGGACTGATGTTGAAGGTAGTTACCTGGCTGTTGTCGTTATCTGCCTGCTTGGAAGAATTGAAACCAACATTACCACCTACCATCCAGTTACCTTTGTTGATGTTGCTTACCTGAGCGAATGCCACACTACTTGCTACTGCAAGGATCGATGCCAATAAAACTTTTTTCATGTCTACTAGATTTAGATTTAAAAATGCGGACGCAAAGCTAGGGAGAGATTTGTCAAAATGAAAATCATTTGACATTTATTTTATTACGTAGTATACCTACCAAATGTAAAGCAGTGTTCTTACGTGCGATTCAGAGGACAACTTGCCAATTGTATATGCGGATGAAAATCAATGATGAAAGGATTTGGATTTGCGGAACAGGCTTCTAAATTTGCGACTCAATTAACCAAAACTAAAACTGTATTATGAAAAAGATCTTATTTGTAATGGCATTAGGTGTGATGGGCCTTGGCGTGAATGCGCAGGAAGCCACGAAAAAAAATGCCATTAAGCTGAATCCGTTGTCCCTGGCTTTTCTTACCGGTAACGTTTCTTATGAAAGAGCGGTGGGCAGCAACCAATCTATCAACCTGGGTGTATTTTATTCCGGTATCAGCTTTGATAATCTGAAATATTCCGGTTTTGGACTCACTCCGGAATACCGTTTTTATTTCGCTGGCAAGAAAGAAGCGTTGAATGGCGTTTATGCAGCTCCGTTTGTACGTTTTCAATCCTTCAACCTGGAAGATAAAGATGCCGGAGACAAAACTACGTTCACTACAATCGGAGGTGGCGCTACCATCGGCTGGCAGAAAATGTGGAACAGCGGGTTTGTACTGAACCTGTTTGCCGGACCTTCTTACAGCTCGGTGAAATTCAAGAACGACAGCGATGAAGATGAATTCGATATCAAAGGTGCCTTTAAAGGATTTGGTGTGCGGACCGGTTTAACGATCGGTTTCGGATTCTGATAAAAAGTACATAATTGAAAGAGCGGTACCTTTTTGGTGCCGCTCTTTTTTTATGGGAATCAAAACAGGCCCTCTTTTTGCATTTGTGCGGACAAAAATGCAAAACCATGAAAAAGATCTGTCTGTTCCTTTCGTTTGTAACGCTTAATGTTCTCGCCTTTGCACAGGCGCCCAAGCTGGGAATTAAAGCCGGGGTGAATGTTGCCAGCACCACCAACAACGTTTCCGGCGAATCGAGTTCTAAAGCCGGGCTTCATGCCGGGTTACTGGCTCATATCCATCTGACTCCCGAATTTTCCCTTCAGCCGGAGGTGATGTACTCTCAGCAGGGAGGAAAAGTGAGCGATGTTAACCTAACGCTGCATTATATTAATATACCCCTGCTGCTGCAATACAATTTCAGTAATGGGTTCCGGTTGCAAACCGGTCCGCAGGTAGGCTTCCTGGTTGGCGTAAGCGATAAGATCAATGGGAACACTTCCAATGTATTCTCCTCTAATGATTTTAAGAATACCGAATTTGCGTGGAGTTTTGGCCTCAGTTATCTTTCTTACTCTGGTTTGGGTGTGGATGCACGTTATAATCTCGGATTGAGCCAGATCAATGATCTTCCTGCCAGCGCCGGTAAAACCAAGAACAGGGTATTTCAGTTCGGCCTGTTCTATCTTTTCGATCATCATCATAAAGCTGCATCGCGGTAATTCTTCCTCAACCATATTAAATCGAAAGGCCGCACAATTGCGGCCTTTTATTTGTATAAGGCTAGGCAACCCTTAAAAGTTAACGTATGAAAAAGATCAGTTTATTTGCTTTAGCATTATCTACAGGCATGGCCTTATTTGCACAGGATCAGCCACGTTTAACAACACCGATGACAAGTGCGGTTCGTTTTGGTATTAAAGGAGGTGTGAATCTGGCCAACTTCAGAGCTCATGATTTTCCTTCCGGAACAAATGTGAATACAAACACGAAAACTTCGTTCAATGGTGGATTCCTGGTTAACATTCCGCTTGCCGAGCGTTTTGCTTTTCAGCCAGAGGTCCTTTATACCGGACAGGGCAGTAAGCTTACGGTAAAAACCACAGTTCCCGCTACCTCTACTACGTATGAGCAGGACCTCAGCTATATAGCTGTACCGTTGATGTTTCAGGCAAAAGCACCCGGTGGATTTTTTGTAGAAGTTGGTCCTCAACCTGCTTTCCTGGTAAGAGCACAGTATGAAACCAACAACCAGAAAACAGACAACAAATCCAGCTTCGACAAATTTGATCTGGGATTGAATGGTGGTATCGGTTACCTGTCCCGCATTGGTTTGGGTGTGAATGCCCGTTATACCCTGGGATTGACCAACACCCTGGAAGATAATGGTGGTAATAACAGCTCCAATGACGGACCTGAATTTAAAAATCAGGTGATCCAATTCAGCTTATTCTGGCAGTTTGGTGCCGGTAAATAATTTTCATCAGTAATGGTAAAAAGAGAAATGCCGGGTTTATCCCGGCCTTTTCTATGGAGGATGTTGTACCTAGACAAAGTCTGAATGCCTATTTTTATGAAAATTTCTCCGATTGAGGTCCTTATTGAATCAAAAGCAAATTGAACTGACTGTCAGAAGACTGGCCAACCAGGTGATCGAAAATCATGAAGGCCTTACCGATACCGTGATCATCGGAATCCAGCCCAGAGGGGTCTTTTTATCGGATCGGCTGGTTAAAGAGCTGCGGGCCGAACTTCCCGGCAAAGAGCTGCATTACGGAAAGCTGGATATCACCTTTTACCGCGATGACCTGCACAAAGGGCTGCACCTGGCCAACAAAACCGATATTTTATTTTCCATTGAGGGGAAAAAAGTGATCCTCATTGATGATGTGCTGTATACCGGCAGAACGATCCGGTCGGCACTGGATGCGCTGATGGATTTCGGGCGGCCTGAAAAAGTAGAGCTGCTGGTGCTGATCGACCGTCGCTACAGCCGGGAGCTGCCCATTCAGCCGGATTATACAGGGCGCTCCATCGATTCGATCGTTACACAGAAAGTGAAAGTATTATGGCAGGAACGGGATGGCCATGATGAAGTAGTGCTTGTAGATTAATGAAAATTAATTTTCTCAGTTTCCTCTATATTTGACCTTTAATGAAGCTTTCTACCAGACATCTTTTAGGCATAAAGGATCTTTTGCCTTCAGATATTTCCCTTATCCTGGATACAGCCAAACAATTCAAAGAAATATTACAGCGACCGATCAAGAAGGTGCCCTCGCTCCGGGACGTGACCAT
>DATAHC010000390.1:0-9392 GCA_036263415.1 Flavisolibacter sp. | reverse complement strand
CCGGAAGCTCCGACAGAAATCGCTTCAATTTCGGTGTAGGCTATCAGCTGGACCAGGGTCTGATCAGACATGAAGAGTTACAGAAGTTGACCTTGTCGCTGAATGATGAACTGAAAGTGAGCAAGGCGATCAAAATTGGTGTAAATCTGAATGCTTCCAGGCAGAAAAATCCGTATGGTGCTGACTGGGTGCTGGATGCTGCCAGAAAAGTTATCCCCCAGGTTTCTGCTGATCCAATGCGCTTCCGGGTTAAGAATCCATATGGTGTTGATACTGTTGATATGGATATCTACTCCGGCCTGGACGTGGGACTGCAATCCTCCGGTGTAATTAACCCGCTGGTTGTTCTGGAAAATGAATATGATAAAACGAAAAGTGTTGAATACAGAACGGTAGGAAGTGTATTTGCTGAAATCACCTTCCTGAGAAATTTCACCTTCCGTTCTACTGTATATGCAGATATGAGTACGGTAAACAGCCGTGTTTACACGCCGTTATATTATGCCTATAATCCAAAGAACAATACGCCGTACTTATCCAGCCAGAACACGCGCATCGGCGAATCTGACCTTACCTATAGAAAGTTTCAGCAGGATCATGTACTGAACTATAAAACCAACTTTGGCGATCATAACCTAACCCTTACTGGTGGTTTTACGACCTACTATTTCGGAAATTTCAACCGGTATGGAAGCGCCAGCCAGCAACAGGGTCCTACAGCGCTGCCAATTCCCAATGATCCAAGATTCTGGTATGTAAGCAATTATTTCCAGGATCCTTCTACAACTTCGGCTTCTTCCGGTCAGTCTGAGTATACTACGGTTTCTTACCTGGCCAGAGCTTTATATAACTACCAGAATAAATACTTCCTGAATGCTTCTTTCCGGGATGATGCCTCTTCAAGGATTCCTGAAAAGAACCGTCATCAGCAATTCTGGGCTGTAGGCGCGGCATGGGATATTACAAAAGAGAAGTTTATGGCTGGTCAGAATATTTTCAATTTCCTGAAATTGAAAGCTTCTGCCGGACAGTTGGGTAACCAGTCTGCTTACGAATTTGGCGGTGGACAACTGAACTATCCTTTCTATCCAGGTCTGCGTGGCGGAACCAATGCCGTTTTTGGAACCAACGTATACACAGCAGCGGTTCAGGCTTATCTGCCGAATCCTGATCTGAAATGGGAAACCGTTGATGCCAAAGAGGTAGGAGTGGAATTCAATGCCTTCCAGAACCGTCTGCATGTGGAAGCCAATTATTTCACGAAAACAACCAAGGACCTGATGACCTATATCAACAGGGATCCTATTGGTCTTCCTAATAAACTGGTGAATGGTGGCAGCATCCGTAACTGGGGAGAAGAAATATCAGCCAACTGGAATCAGGCCTTGTCAAAAGACCTGAACATCAATATCGGCGGTAACATCACGTTCCTGAAAAATAAAGTACTCAGTCTGAGTGAAGATCTTCCTACAGGATTCTTATCCCGCTCATTCCAGAATAATGGTAGCGCGGAAAGCCGCACGGAAGCCGGTCACCCGATCGGGTCCTTCTTTGGCTATGTGGTGGAAGGTATCTATCAGAGCTATGCGGATATCCTGAAATCACCTCCTGCCGGTGCTGTTGGTTCGTACAGGCCCGGTGATTTCAAATTCAAAGATGTGAATGGTGATGGCATTATCTCTCCGGATGACAGAACGTATATCGGAAACCCGACTCCTGACTTCACGTATGGTGCTACCATTAATGTGAATTATAAAGGCCTGAGCCTGGGCGTGGATCTGGTTGGTGTTTATGGTAATGAGATCTTCAGAACCTGGGGATCACTGGAATCGCCTTTCCAGAGAGTAAACTACTCTGCTGAAAAACTGGACAGATGGCATGGTGAAGGAACGTCCAACTGGGTTCCGATCCTGGGTCAGGGTGACCGTTTCAACTATAACGGGTCTACCTACAATATTGAAGATGGAAGTTATTTCCGTATCCGCAATATCCAGTTGGGATATAGCCTGAACCGGAATTTCCTTTCCAAATACAATATCAAGGACTTCAGAATCTTCGCCAACGTTCAGAATCTGAAAACCTTTAAACACAACCTGGGCTATACAGCAGAGTATGGCGGTGAAGCAGCTGCCTTTGGATATGACAATGGTGGCGGCGCCATTCCGGTTGTCAGCACAATTGGTTTGAATATTACTTTCTAACATTTTTTAATTCTCGAATATGAAAAAGCATAAATTATTGTTCTGGACATTGCTGCTGGCAATTCCAATGCTTAGCGCGGTGGTGGGATGTAAAAAGTTCCTGGACCGCAAGCCGCTGACGGCTACCCTGGAGGATCTCAACCAGGGGCAACTGGAAGGGCAGGTGCTGGGGATGTATAATAACCTCAGGACCTTGGCGGGCTTTTCCCTGCTTCCCTGGATTGACTTCCATAGCATTCGTGACGACGATGCGCAAAAAGGTAGTGATATTAATGATGGTAAGGAAGTAGTGACGGAGTTCGATACCTATCAGTACAGCAAAGACGACTGGGCTCCGAACACCTATTGGAACGATCATTATTTCATGATCAACCTGGCTAATAACGCTGTTGACCTGGCAGATTCTCTGAAGGTTACAGATCCCGCTTCCCTGAGAAATGTGGGTGAAGCCTGTTTCTTCCGGGCCTACGCTTATTTCGAACTGGTAAAAACCTATGGCGACGTACCGCTGATCAATTATCCGATCCGCACGCCATCGGATGGTATTCGTCCGAAATCTCCTGCTGCTAAGATTTATGAGTTTATCGATTCCAACCTGCAGGTGGCGTCTACCTTATTGCCACTCGATGCTTCTGCTTACGGAGGTGGCTATAAAGGAAGACTGACCAGTGGTGCTGCAAATACGTTATGGGCGCAGACCTATTTATTCCGCCAGAACTGGGCGCGTGTGATCGGATTATGTAACCAGGTGATCACGTCTGGTCAATACTCACTGAACCCTAATTTTTCTGATAATTTCAGAGACGGGTTAAGCGGCGCCGGTAAAAACGGTCCTGAATCCATTTTCGAAATGCAAGCCAATGTAGGTCAGAATGGCCAAAGCAATGGTGCCGTTGATAACGGTTCCGATTGGGGTACCAGTCAGCAGGTTCGTCAAAATGGCGCTACCAATAACTGGAACCTGGGATGGGGCTGGAATGCACCTACGCAAAGCCTGGTGGATGCCTTCCCTGACACAGATCCGAGAGAAAAGCAAACAGTATTATTCTCCGGTCAGTTTGACGGAGGACCAGCACTGGGTGGTTTCGGAGCTACCTTACCAAACTATACGACACCGGATGGTGCGGGCGGACTGGCCCAGAAATACTGGAATAAAAAACTGTATACGGGTAACGATCCGGCAATGCGCGCCTTTACAGGATATATCAATGCGAACGGAGCAGCCCGTTGGATCAACCATCGCATTCTTCGGTATGCCGATGTTATCCTCATGCTGGCAGAAGCCGCCAATGAAATGGGAGACGGTGCTACAGCTGCCGCCAATCTGGAAAAGATCCGTAACCGAGCCAGTGGTAATCTGGGTACAGGAAGAACGATCGTTCCCACCATACCTTTTGTGAATCAGGCACAAATGCGCCAGGCCATAAAAGATGAAAGGCATTGGGAATTTGCCATGGAAGGTTACCGCTTCTACGATCTGGTGCGCTGGGGTGATGCCCTTTCTGTGCTGGGCCCGCTGGGTTATACCAATAGAGCCCGATTCTATCCGATACCGCAAAAAGCGATCGATCTATCGGGTGGTGTACTTCAGCAAAATCCGGAATGGTAAAAAATACGTAGCTACCATGCAACTTTAAGCTGTGTGGTAGCTTCCTTTAATAATCAATAAAACCTTTGTATGAATTTCAATAACAACATAACCAGAAAGGTACTGGCCATTGCCGTGTTTGGTTTGGCAGTTACCGGTTGCCAGAAAATGGATCGTCCGCAACTGGGCGACTATGCAAAAGATGCCAACCCTCCTGGAGGACCTTTAAAATTCTTCACTGCATTCGATGGTACTAACGTAGATAGCACCAGAGCCAATTTTGGTGTAAACAATAATGTAACATTTGTGGATGGCATTACTGGTAAAGCCGCCAGCTTTGGCGATAAAGGTTATATCAGCTATGCAAAAGCCAATGACTTCAAAACAGCAACCAGCTTCACAGTTGCGTTCTGGCTGAAGAAAAATGGCCCGAATCCTGCCGGAAAGGGTACCGCTTTTGCTTTTGGCTTAGGAACCACAACCGACATCTGGACGCGCCAGGATATGTTCCTCTTGTTTGAAGATGCCGGCAACCCCAGTTCTACAGATTCTGCTGCTGCCAAGTTCTATCTGAATGATCAGTGGTTCGAATTCATCAAAGAGAAAAGATTACCAAAAGTACTGAATGGTCAATGGCATCATCTGGCCTTCAGCTTCGATCAGGGTACATCTATCTTAACCACTTATATTGATGGAACCGCCTATACTAACCTGCCTGCAGGTTTTGGCAAATTCACCAATAACGGCGGCAAGGTGAATCTTTCCAATTCTACCGGTATCGTTGTCGGTGGTCCCGGCCATTATGCCATCGGTAAAACTCCGGATGACTGGATGGGTACTTTCGGCGGACAGATCGATCAGTTCCGTTTATATGGAACCGCTTTATCTGCAGCAGAGATCAATTCGCTTTATACCAATAAGAAATAAGCATTCACATAAGCAGAACAGAAAGGTCACCTCAAAGGGTGGCCTTTTATTTTTTCTTTACAGTTCGTTCCCTAAACTGCTGGAGGATTTTTTGCGTCTCATCAGGGTAAATGCTGATATAATGGGAACGGATCAGCGCCGATACCGGGGCGGCATTTCCTTCCAGTTGCACGGCAATGGCCCGGGAGGCCTTTAATGGCATATGGCAATCGATGCAGTTGTCCTTACCCACGAGCGCCAGTTCATTCCGTTGCTTACTATTCACGTGCACTTCCTGGTGGCAGGTCTTGCAACGTGCAGAGAACAAGGTCACATTTCCTTTTTCCTTTTCATGCGGGTTGTGACAGGTGGTGCAGGTCATGGTGAGACTGTTGCGAAAACAAGGACTGGCCCTAAGTAATCCATACTGATTGCCATGAACATCGATATGGGAAGGATCGGGCGCTGTTGTATCAACAATGAAATGGTCTTTCAGGGCATCGCCGGCCGTAAAGCTGAAAGAAGGCGTTAGCTTCTGAAGCCGGCCGCCATGGCAGGATGCGCAAAGGTCCAGGCTTTGCTGACGGGTGAACCGCCCCGGATTAATGATTTCCCTTGCCATCGTATCGTTCGGGTGTTGCGTTTGCCAGGCCACATGAGCGGCCGCCGGTCCATGGCATTTTTCACAATCCACGCCAAGGATCATCCGGTTCCGGTCAAACGATTCCGGCTCCGTGCCGGGTTCTGAAACGATTTTCATAAAACTGGTATGGCACTCCAGGCACCGGGAGGTAATGACCCGGTTAAAGACCACCTTATCCGGAAAGCCCGGGCTGTTCGACCATTGGTTGGCCGCTGTGAAATACGTGATGGGCAGCTGAAACAGTTTCTGATCCTGCCAGTTCAGAAAGCTTTGGCCCATGGTGCCGGAACCGATCACGAGGTCCATGCGACGGGCCTTCTTTTCCGCTTCCCGGAAGTATTCCACCTGATAATAACCGTCCGTTCGTTTTTCAACGGCCACCACCACACTCTGATTATAAAAATATTTGTTGTGCTCCGGATCCGTATTGCCCTTTATATACGATGCCTGTGGCTCACGGGAGGTTAGGAAATGGGCTGTCTGGAGATGTTTCTGATAAAGGTCTTTATGGCAACCGGCGCAGGAAGCAGAACCGGCAAAAGCCTGTCCTTTCCGGTTTTCCGTTACACCTGTTTTTTCTTCCTCTTTCGTCATACAACGCGTGATGAGAAAACCACTTATAAACAGAACCAGCACCATACTCAGAAATCGTGGATATCTTATCATTCTTTTCACTATAAATACAGGTTACTAGGGTAAACTTAAGTAAATTTACAAGCCTGTCCTAAAAGGCCTTTTTGCTTTGGAGACCGTAGTACTGTAGAACCATTAAGGGCAACCGATAACGATTCATTCAAGCTTCTAAATCTTATACTATGCCTGTAAAAGGCTTACTCGCTTTTTGCCTGATCCCTGTTCTCCTTTTTTCATTTTCGTGCAACCGGAAAGATACCCTGTTTACCCGCCTGTCGCCGGGTGAAACCAATATTCATTTTACCAATACGCTCGAAAAGAAAAAGCTGTTCAACCTGCTGTATTATCTCTACTACTATAATGGCGGCGGTGTAGCCACCGGTGACATTAATAACGACGGTCTTCCCGATATTTATTTTACGGCCAACAGCAAGGGTAACAATAAGCTTTACCTCAATAAAGGCAATTTCAAATTTGAAGACATTACAGACAAGGCGGGTGTGGCCGGCACGTCTGACTGGTGCACCGGGGTAACTATGGCTGATGTCAATGGCGACGGCCAGCTCGATATTTATGTTTCTGCCGTAGCCAACCATCACGGATTGCAAGGACATAATGAATTATTTATCAATAACGGCAATGGCCGCTTCACCGAAAGCGCTGCGCAATACGGCCTGAATTTTTCCGGCTTCACCTCTCAGGCGGCCTTTTTTGATTATGACCACGACGGGGACCTTGACTGCTATCTCGTTAACCAATCGCATAAGCCGAATGAGAATATTGTAGATACCGCCAACCGGAGAAAATTCGATGCCAACGCAGGTGACCGGCTCTACCGGAATGAAATGAGCAGCGGTCAGCAGAAGTTCACCGATGTATCGGCACCGGCAGGTATCTATCAGAGCGACCTGGGATATGGATTGGGCCTGGCGATAGCCGACCTCAATAACGATGGCTGGGATGATATCTATGTTGGAAATGATTTTCATGAGAATGATTACTACTATGTAAATAACGGTAACGGGACCTTTACGGAAAGCGGTGCTAAACACTTTGCGCATTACAGCCGCTTTAGCATGGGAAATGATGTAGGCGATTATAATAACGACGGTCAGCTGGATCTGGTTACCGTAGACATGCTGCCGCAGGACGAGAAGGTCTTAAAGACCTATGGCAGTGATGAAAACCCGGACATCTACAAATTCAAGATCCTGAAGAATGGCTACCAGTACCAGTACTCCAAGAACTGCCTGCAGCGGAACAACGGGAACGGCAGCACGTTCAGTGAAACGGCTTTGCTGAGCGGTGTTTCGGCTACGGACTGGAGCTGGTCGCCTTTGTTTGCCGACCTGGATAATGACGGGGCCAAGGACCTGCTGGTCACCAGCGGTATTGTAAAAAGGCCGGTAGACCTGGATTATATAAAATTCGTGTCGAACCTCTACATGCATAAGGCACTGAATACCTCCGATAAATACGATGATGAAGCGCTGTCTAAAATGCCGGACGGAAGCTCGCATCCGTATTTATATAAGGGGGACGGGCAATTGCATTTTACGGATGTCAGTGAGGACTGGGGTACCGGATCCATGAAAGGGTACTTCAACGGCGCCTCTTATGCCGATCTGGATAATGACGGCAACCTCGATCTGATCATGAATTGCATTGATGCCCCGGCCGTCATTCTGAAAAACATCGCACCTAAAAAGAATCAACTCACCCTGAGCTTTAAAGGAGAAGGTAACAATACCAGCGGCATCGGTGCCAAGGCTTATGTATTTACAAAAGGACACCTGCAATACCAGGAACTGATGCTGACACATGGCTTCCAGTCATCCTCCGAACCGCGGCTACATTTCGGACTGAATGCCGATTCACTGGTCGACAGCCTGGTGATCGTATGGCCCGATCAGCGGATGCAAACTATCCGGAACGTTCCGGCCAATAAACCACTGACCCTGGAGCAGAAGAATGCTTCGGGTCACTTCAACTATACGGCCTGGTTTCCTTCGCCGGCTCCCCTGCTGACCCCGGACAGCACAATGGCCACAAGCTGGCAGCATCATGAAAATGATTTCTTTGATTACAATGTGCAATACCTGATCCCGCACGGCGAATCTACCCGCGGGCCGAAGCTCGCCGTGGCAGATGTGAACGGCGATGGCCTCGACGATTATTATGCCTGCGGGGCCAACCAGCAGGCTGGCGTATTAATGCTGCAACGTGCTAATGGCAGCTTTGTAGCGTCGGATACTTCTTTGTTTACACCCGACGCCGGCAGCGAGGATGTAGATGCGCTTTTCTTCGATGCCAACGGTGATAAAGCGCCCGACCTGTACGTGGTGAGTGGCGGTAATGAATACAACGGTGAAAACCCTGCCTTGCTCGATCGCCTGTACCTGAACGACGGGAAAGGCCATTTCTCCAAGGCACCGGACGCGCTTCCCAAATTATATGTCAATAAATCCTGCGTGGCCGCTGCCGATGTAGACCACGACGGAGACCTGGACCTCTTTACCGGCACCCTTGCAGATGCGAAAGCCTATGGCATTCCGCAAACCTCCTACTTATTGCTGAATGACGGGAAGGGCCATTTTACGAAAGCAGGCCAGGACAAAATGACGACCCAATCATTGGGTATGGTAACAGCGTCCGTCTTTGCTGATGTCAACAGAGATGGCTGGCCCGATCTGATCGTTGCCGGCGAATGGATGCCGCTTACGGTCTTCCTGAATGACAAAGGAAGCTTCCATAAAACAGCTCTTGCCGGATCTTCCGGTTGGTGGCAATCACTCTATGTGGAGGATGTGAACAAGGATGGCTATCCGGATATCCTGGCCGGTAACTGGGGCTGGAACAATAAGTTCCGAGGAGTCAAAGATGAACCGGTGAAGCTGTATGTCTCCGACTTCGATAAGAATGGATCCATGGATCAGCTGATGTCCTATACCCGGTCGGGAGAAGAATATCCCTTCCTCGCCAAGGATGAAATGGAACGCGCGCTGCCGGTCCTGAAAAAGCATTACCTGCTCTATGCCGAGTATGCCGGCCTTCCCATGAAGGATGCTTTTTACGGATTTGTGGAAACGGTAAAGCCCTTGCAGGCAGACCGGTTGGGATCGGTCCTTTGCCTGGGTGACGGCAAGGGCGGTTTTCAGTTGCAGGATCTTCCTGCCGGCCTGCAGCTTTCACCTCTTATGAGCTTCCAGAAACTGGGTGCCGCAGCCGATCAGAATCAGTATATAGCAGGCGGCAACTTTTTCGATATTACACCCTATGAGGGTAAGTACGATGCCCAGGCCCTGACCGTATTCACGGTCAACAAGCAGGGAGCGGTTTCCGTTCTGTCACAGCCGCAGCTGGAACAGGTGAATACGGAGATCAGGGACCTGAAATGGCTGGGTACCGGGACCGGTAAGAA